>JALYWD010000178.1 GCA_030852885.1 Chloroflexota bacterium
GTTCGGCATTCCGTGGTACGTGGTCGTCACCGCCCAGCACTAGCGCCAGGCTAATCCAGCAGCGCAACCCTGGATGATGCAACGTGGCCAGCGCGGGAACAGCCCCGGCTGGCCACTGCCATTTCCGGGAGGTGCCCGTGCCGAAGACTCCGCTACCTCCAACTGAGATCGTGAACCTGCTACGGGAGAATCCCGGTCAGATTTCCATGGTGACCTCTGGCCTCACCCCAACACATCTGCGCACCGCGCCTGAGCCCAGCGCATGGTCCCTCACCGAGATCCTGGCGCACCTGCGCGCCTGCGCCGATGTCTGGGGCGGCTGTATCTCCACCATCCTGGCAGAAGATCACCCCACGATCCGCGCGATCAACCCGAGCGCCTGGATCGAGCGCACGGACTACCGGAACCTGGAGTTCGCCCCCTCGTTCGCCGCCTTCACCGCGCAGCGAGCCGATCTGCTGGCCACGCTGGACGCACTCACCCCGGAAAAATGGGAGCGCAACGCCACCATCACCGGCGCTGGGGCGCCACTCACGCGCGACGTCCGCTTCTACGCGCAGTGGCTGGCCAGGCACGAGCGCTCGCACCTGAAGGAGATGGCGAGGGTGGCGAATGTGGTGCGGCTTGGTGGCTGAATCTCGGCCGCCAAGCCGGTGTGTCTGTCGCCCGGTGTTCGGCTAGAGATGATAGGTAATCGTGTAGCTCGCAGCTTCAGTCACAGAGGTACCGCAGGTCTTCTCGACGATGAAGTAGACCGGCGTGTTGTCGTTGTAAGCGTTGCTCTCATCAATATGCGCCACTCCATTTCGGGTTTGTTCGGTCCAGGTCCCCTTACTGGTCTGGACCGTCAGTTGGTAGCAGTTGCCAGTACTACCGGTCACCGCGAGGCTCACATCCAGATTGTTGGAGCACGGAGGCAAGGGGTCTGGTAGGCTGCCATAGGCATGTACCCACCACCATTGTGGAGCAGCGCCAGTGGCGGGGTTGAATCCATCGACTGGTGGGCTTGCATGGGCGCGTCCGTCCGAAAAGATTGTGTGCACCGGGGTGGTGCTCGCGTTGATCTCAGCACAACTCAGCGGCGGCAGAGTGAACGCCGTTTCCTGTGTATGCGCACCACCCGTGTATTGCGCCTCACAGCCGTTGCTGGGATCACCGTCAACATCGTAGGTGTCGCCCTGGCAAGACAAGGTGCAGGTTCCGCTCGCGCACGTGACGTTAGTGCTGGGAATCCCATATCCAGGGCAGGTGTTGCGGCACATGCCGCAGTGCGTCTCCGACGTCGCTAGGTCATGACACGCACCGGCACAACAGGTCTGCCCGCCACTGCACGCCGTCCCGGAGCCGCAAGTCGGGAGCGCAATCTGACAGACACGTCCGGCGCAGGCAACTCCGACTGGGCAGGCACGGCCACAGGCGCCGCAGTTCCGGGCGTCGGTGGCAAGGTTGAAGCACTTCTTGCCGCACCGTACCCTGCCCTTCTTGCACTTCTTCTTTTTCTTTTTCTTCTCGGCGTCAACGTGGCCCGCGCCATTGTGGCCGTGCTGATGGCGCTGTTTGCAGGCGTCTGACTCTGCCTCGCCCAGCAACTGAGCGGCCAGGCCACCTAGCATCCCGGCAAGAGCACCCCGACGAGACGCGAAACCGGCAACCCCGTGGGTCAGGCCATCGAAACGAGAGGGATCCATGTGCCCATGCTCCAGACGCTTGCACTCAACTCATCTGTGAGCCTAGCGCAATACCCAAGGTCGCTCGTTGGCAGCCTGTGTTCGGCCTCCAACTCACGCGCCGCCAGCGTGTCAGGGGGAAGGCCGGGAAATGTTGTCCTGTTCTTTCGGTTCGGGAGGTATGTAGGCGAGGGCTAGGGGAAACGTCAATGCGAGTCCCGAATCACCTCATTCCTACAAGCCTGTTCGTTGCTCGGCGCGGACCTCAGCCAGGGCACGGGCGGTTTCGCGCTCGATCTCCTCGGGGGTCAGATCTGCGAAGGCCTCGGCGAAGGTTTCGAGAACCTTCACGGCAGCATCCCGCTCGCGATCAAGCGCCTCCAGGCGACGTATGTCCTGCGGAGACACGATGCCAGCGACCGGAATACCGCTCTTCTCCACGAGGATGCGCGTTTCCTGTCGGTAGACCCGATTCACCAGACTATTGAGTTGCGGCTTGACGTCGGAAATTTTCATCGTTTCGGTGGCTGGCAACGATGTAGACATGCGACCTCCCTGGATGATCCTGAATGATACCAAAGAGGTCTTTGATAATTTGGTGGATATCTTTGTGAATCCCTAAAAAGCAATTGGGCGAAACTCCTGGTGGAGCCTCGCCCAGCACCGTTCAGTACTCGTCTTTAGTCCCAGCTCAGGCTTGACCCGCTGCGGTACTCCGTCACCCGGCTCTCGAAGAAGTTCTTCTCCTTGCCCAGGTCGATGGTTTCGCTCATCCAGGGGAAGGGATTGCGTGCGCCGCGGTACTGCTGCGGTAGGCCGATGCGCTCCAGACGGCGGTTCGCGATGTACTTGACGTACTCATCGAACAGGTCCACATTCAGGCCCATCACGCCGTTCGGCAGGCAGTCGGCGGCGTAGGCGATCTCCAGCGTGACCGCCTCGCGGATGTTCTCGATCACGCGCTCCTGGAACGCCGGCGTCCACAGCTCCGGGTTTTCCTGCTTGATGCCGTTGATCAGGTCCGCCCCGAAGTTGAGGTGGATCGTCTCGTCGCGCAGGATGTACTGGAACTGCTCGCCGATCCCCTTCATGCGGTTCTGGCGGTGGAAGGAAAGGATCATGGCGAACCCGGCGTAAAAGAAGATCCCCTCCATGATCACGTAGTAGCCGATCAGGTTCTCCAGGAAGGCCTGCGCGCCCTCGAAGGTGTCCGTGGAGAAGTTCGGGTCGATGACGGCCGAGGTCAGACGCATCTCCATCTCATCCTTGGCCGCGATGGCCGGGATGTTGTGATACATCTGGAAGATTTCGCTCTCGTCCAGGCCCAGGCTCTCCACGATGTAGTGGAAGGTGTGGGTGTGGATCGCCTCCTCAAAGCCCTGGCGCAGCAGGTACTGGCGGCACTCCGCGTTGGTGACGTGCCGGAAGATGGCGAGGGTGATGTTGTTTGCGACCAGGCTTTCCGCCGTGGCGAAGAAACCGAGGTTGCGCATGATGACCAGGCGCTCGTCCGGGGAGAGCTTGTCGCCTTTCCACTCGGCGATGTCCGCGCCCATGGCGACCTCGGTCGGCATCCAGTGGTTGGCGCAGCCGTTGAGGTAGTGCTCCCAGGCCCAGTCGTACTTGAGGGGCATGAGGGCGTTGACATCAACCGCGCTGCAGTTGATCAGCCGCTTGGCAGAGGCCTCGACGCGATGCGGCACGACAGGAACAACCGGCTGGAGTTCCGGTTCCGGGTCAAAGGACAGGGTAAACGCTCCGTTCGTGGCAACCACAGATGGTTTCTCCTTCATCGTGGGGCACTCCCGGGAGCGCCCTCACCCCAACCCCTCTCCCGGTGCGCGGGAGAGGGGCTTCTCGCCGGTCACCCCGTCCCACTCCCGGAACACGTACTCGGGGAGTGGGGTTGGGGCGAGAAGATCTACTGGCACGCCTCGCAGATGAACTCGTCACCTGAGCTGTCGTGGCCATTGCCGTTCAGCAGGTGCGGGGTCAGCGGGATCGGGGCGGTCGCGGGAGCGGGGGCGAGAGGCGCGGCCGGGGCGGCGGAAGCGGCCGGTGCCACTGGAGCGGCAGCCTCGCGCTTGATCGAGATTTCGGAGGAGGCGCTGCGGGCGCGCATCCAGCGGGGCTGTACGCCACGGCGGTTGATGTCGATCGTCGACTTCTCGTTCTGCGTCGCGCCGCGTGAGCGCAGGTAGTAGGTGGTCTTCAGGCCGCTCTTCCAGGCCTCCATGTAAAGCTCGCTCAGTTTGCGGCCAGAGGCCTCGGCCACGTAGAGGTTGAGCGACTGGCCCATGTCGATCCACTTCTGGCGCCGCGCCGCGGCGGCAATCAGCCAGGTCGCGTCCACCTCGAAGGAGGTTGGGTAACGCTCCTTGATGTCGTCCGGGATGCGGTCGATGTGCTGCACGGAGCCGTCCTCATACTTGAGGTCCTCCAGCATGTCCGCGTCCCACAGGTTGCGGTCATTGAGCTCCTGCACCAGGCGCTCGTTTACCACCGTGAACTCGCCGGAGAGATTGCTCTTGACATAGAGGTTGGTGTAGAGCGGCTCGATGCTCTGGCTGACGCCCTGGATGTTGGCGATGGTCGCCGTGGGGGCGATGGCCATGCAGTTGCTGTTGCGCATGCCGTGCTGCTTGACGGCCGCACGCACCGGCGCCCAGTCCAGGGTCATGCCCAGGTCGACGGTCACCGTCTCGCCGCGCTCATCGGAGAGCAACTGCACGGTGTCGATCGGCAGCAGACCACGGTCCCACTTGGAGCCGGGGTAGCTCGGGTAGGCGCCGCGCTCCCTGGCCAGATCGGTGGAGGCCATGATCGCCGCGTAGGAGATCGCCTCCATGCTGGCGTCCGCGAAGGCCACCGCCTCCTCGGAGGCGTAGCCGATACCCATCTGCCAGAGCGCGTCCTGGAAGCCCATCAGGCCCAGGCCAACCGGGCGGTGGCGCAGGTTGGAGTTCTTCGCCTCCGGGATGGGGTAGTGGTTGAGGTCGATGACGTTGTCCAGCATGCGCATGGCGATGCTGACCGTCTCGCGCAGCTTCTCGTGGTCGATGCCGAGCGGGGAGACGTGCGCCAGCAGGTTTACCGAACCCAGGTTGCAGACAGCCACCTCGTCCATGCTGGTGTTGAGCAGAATCTCGGTGCAGAGGTTGGAGTTGTGCACCACCCCGGCGTGATCCTGCGGGCTGCGCACGTTGGAAGGATCCTTGAAGGTGATCCACGGGTGGCCCGTCTCGAAGACGGCGGTCAGCATCGAGCGCCAGAGTTCGACGGCGCGCAGGCGGCGGACGTTCTTGATCTCACCGCGGGAGGCGGCCAGTTCGTACGCCTCGTAGGCCTGCTGGAACTTCTTGCCGTAGAGATCGTGCAGATCGGGCACATCGCTGGGGGAGAAGAGGATCCACTCGCCATCCTGCTCCACGCGCTGCATGAACAGGTCCGGCACCCAGAGGGCGGTGTGCATATCATGCGTGCGGCGGCGGTCGTCACCCGTGTTCTTGCGCAGGTCGAGGAATTCCTCGACATCCAGGTGCCACGCCTCCAGATAGGCGCAGACCGCGCCCTTGCGCTTGCCGCCCTGGTTCACCGCGATGGCCGTGTCATTGGCCACCTTGAGGAAGGGGACCACGCCCTGGCTCTGGCCATTGGTGCCCTTGATGTGGGACCCAAGGGCCCGCACCTGCGTCCAGTCGTTGCCGATGCCGCCGCTCCACTTGGAGAGAAGGGCGTTGTCCCGCACGTTCTTGAAGATGTCGCCCAGGTCGTCGGCAATGGTGGTCAGGTAGCAGGAAGAAAGCTGCGGGTAGCGCGTGCCGGCGTTGAAGAGGGTCGGCGTGGAGGGGCAGAAGCGGAAGGAGGAGATCAGGTTGTAGAACTCGATCGCCCGCTCCTCGCGGTTCTCCTCATTGAGCGCCAGGCCCATGGAGACGCGCATCCAGAGCATCTGCGGCAACTCGATGCGGCGGCCCTGCGTGTGAATGAGGTAGCGGTCATAGAGGGTCTGTAGGCCGAGATACTGGAACTGGAAGTCCCGTTCTGGCTGCAGCGCCGCGCCGAGCCTCTCCAGATCGAAGGCCAGCAAATCCGCGTGGAGAAGCTCCTTCTCGACACCATGCTTGATGTAGTCCGGGAAAGCGGTCGCGTAGGTGGCATGCGCCTCGTCGATACCGACGCGGCGGCCGAGCGCCTCGGCGTAGAGCCCGCGCAGCAGACCGCGCGCCGCGACGAAGGAGTAGGCCGGATCAATCTCGATGCGCGTGCGCGCGGCGAGGGAGATGGAGCGCTCCAGGTCGGTGAGGGCCGCGCCGGAGTGCAGGCCGGCCAGGACTTCCTCGGCGATGGCCTTGGCGGAAACGCGATCCTCGAAACCGGCGCACGCCTCGTTGATCCAGGAGCGCAGCAGCGCCAGGTTGAGCAGCACTTCGGTGCCGTCGCCATCGATCAGGCGCAGGGCCTGTTCTTCGCGGCGCCGGGTGCGTGCCTCACGGTAGATGATGTAGCGGCGGGCCACGGCGAAGGCGCCGGCGGCCATCAGCGCGTGCTCGACTTCATCCTGCAGGTCCTCAACGCTGGTGACCACGTCGCCTTCCGGCACGGTGGGCAACTTGGCGAGGACGGTGTCGACCACGACATCGACCTGCCTGGCGGCGGCGGAGGCAATGGGGTCCGGGTAGGGACAGCCCAACTCGGCGCGTACCGCCATCTCGACCGCGTGCGCGATGCGTGAGCGGTCAAAGGGCGCCAACCGGCCATCCCGCTTGCGCACCAGGCGGCCAATGAATCGCGCGTGATCCGGGCTGGCATGTCCATTGGTGGAGAACGTGCCTGTTTCCTGTCCGAGAACCATAGGTCTCCGCCCCCTCCGGACTACTCCTGTAGCAGTCCGTTTCCCCGAAGGGTCCACCAGACCGGATCGTTGCCCGCCTGGCACCACCGTCGCACTCCGCAGTGCGACATCCAAACCATCTCGAATGGAGATGGCGACCCAATCAACCCGTAGCGATTGGGCGAAGCTCCGCCTGATCGCTGGCCCAGCCACAAGACCAGTTCCCAGGAACAGCGCGGGTTTTCGCGGGAATCAGAGCGGACTCCAGACGCTGGAGTCCTGCTACGTTCATCATAGGGTGTACGTACACCCTCGGCAAGTGGCAGTCAAGGCAGTTGTTCGCAAGTCCCCAGATACCGTTCGCTCGTGTCTTCCTGGCACCGATTGTGCCGTCGGCATGGTTATCATACTACATATAGTGGTGCAGTCAAGCGCATGCCCTACAGATACTGGTAGTTAAGTCGCCTAACTCCAACAACGGAGGCGGTGTACGTACACCGCCTCCGTTATCGGCACATTTCAGATCTACTGGAAGGCCATGTCCGGAAGCTTCGCTGCTCCTGAGTGGCCAGGCTTCAGTCTGACCTAGTCTGCGTCGTCCGGAGCGGGCGTCGCGGAGGCGATCCGGTTGTGCTGCGCATCGACCAGCGCACCCTCCGGGATGGTCAACGCTTCGCCGGTCACGCCTGCAATCGTGTTCTCCGTAATGATCGCGCTGACGCCATCGGCGACGAGGATGCCCTGGCGTGCGCCGCGAATCTCGTTTGCGTGCAGGACAAGTGGCTCGACTGGCTGGGCCGGCCCTGGAACCTGTTCCGGCGGGACGGCGCGCAGAATCACCTCTTCCCAGGCGCCATTGCCGCCGGGCAGGATGCAGCGCAGGTGAGTGTCTACGGGGGCGGAAGTCATCCCTATTATCTCTGTTGCGCCCGGCGCCAGGTCAAACGCCACGCCCACGTTGCTCTGGATCTGGCCAGGGCCCTGGCCTGCATTGCGGAAGGTGATCTCCGTGCGCTCACCTGCCGGAAAGGTGACGACGCGCGGGGTGCATCCGCTCTCGTTCAGGACCAGTTCCACGGCCGTCGGCAGGTCTGCTCCTCGCTGCAGGGAGATAGCCGTCCCCGCAGCATCGGTGATGGTGCTGAATTCCATACTCACCCAGCCGCCGGCCTGCACCCGCACGCCGTCCTCTGCCGGACGGTTGATGGTGCTCTCCTGAACCGCGGCTCTCGTCCCTTCACCGCGAATCACGATCCCGGTCGTGCCACCAACCGTGAAGAGCTGGACGGCATCAACCTGCGCGCCGTCGGTCACCAGCAGATTGGTCCCCGTATCGGAGATGAAGGTCTCTTTGATCTGCGACGTAGTGCCTTTGCCACCGACGGTAACACCTGTCTCCCCGCCGTAGATGCGCGTGTCGCTCGTTTCCAGCCGCGCACCCTTCATGACCTGGATGCCGGTTTGCCCGGCGTCGGTGATGGAGTTCTCGCTGCTGATCAAGCGTGTGCCAGGACCAGAGACGATAACGCCGAACTGGCCGGGCTTCCGCAGGCCACTGGAAGCAACGGCGACCTGGCTCCCGCCGAAGACGGCGATACCCGCGTCCGTTGTGTCCTGGATATGGGCATCCATGATCTCCACGACGTTGTGATCCATGGCCGCGATGCCCGTGCCGGACTGCGTGATGCGCACTTCGCGCAAGTCCGCTTCGGCGGTGCTGTCCAGCATGACGCCAGCCCGCTTGCTGCCGGTGATCGTGACGCCACTGGCCGTCAATCGCGAGCCGGGATCTGCCGCACCCAGTCCAATGTCGCAAGCCCGCAGCGTGCTGTCGCCCACATCCGCGCTGCCGCCGTTCTGGCTCAGGACGCCCACTCGGCACTCCGCAACGGCGGCCTTCTGGATCAGCAAGGAACTGCCATCGGCCAGGAACGCTTGCTCGGTCCGGGTGATCTCGTCGCGCTCGCTAGCTGCCGTCGCGTCACCAATCAGCACAACGCCGTGGTCCGTGATATCCGTGATCAGGTTGTCGGCCAGCGATGCGTGCGCCCCGTCCATGACGATAACGCCCGTGCCGTACATCTGCGCGATGGTGTTGCCGGCGATGCGGCCGCTTGTACCTTCGCCCTCAAATTGGATGCCATTGTTGCCGTAGCTGATCTGGTTGCCGGGCGTGACTCGCACGTACGCGCCGTACAACGCCAGGACACTGACGTCGTCCGCTCGCACGATGACGTTGTTGGAGATGGAGGCAGCGCCGTGCTCCACAAGCATCCCGGCGTACCCAACCTCGGTAATGACACTGGCCGTGATCGTAGCCTCAGCGGAATCACCGATGACGGCGATGCCTGTACCGCACGATTGCAACTGGCTCACGCCGTCGACGAAAGGCGGTTCACCGCGCGGGAAGGCGCGGTCCATGTTGCGCACTGTCACGCGCCGCGCTTCGCCTGTGCTATTCAGGAAGACCAGGCCACCCAGCGCCGTCGCCCCACCATCGATGAGGCAGGGTTTTTCCAGCCCCGCCCCGTCGATGACGACGTCGTGCACATCGCCCGCGCCATCGGCCACGGTGAGCACGGAACCCTGCAACCACCTGCCAACAGGATCGACGGCGTAGATGGTGTAGCCGCCGCCATCGAAGGTCCAGCCATTCGCGATGGCGATCGTCTCGTCCGTCACGCAGTCCGCCAGCAACCGCTGCGTTCGCGCGGCCACATCGTGCTCGATCACGTTCTGGCACGCCGTACCAGCACCTGGCGTTGCCTCCTGCGCGGAGAGCGCGGCCGTCGTCAGGAATGGGGCCAGGCCCAACACCAGCAGCGCCACCCCCAACACCCGCGCCGCGCGCTGCCACCGTCGCACGAAGTCCATTGCCACCTCCTCGTCACAATCACTTGTCGTGATCATGCCGGGGAGCGGCCCTTACGCCGCCCGTACCGGGTACGGGAAACGCGGGGGAGACGCTTCGCTCAGGGGGTGGAGGAGAACGAGGGGAAGTAGCTTTCCTTCGTTCTCCTTCACCCCCTGAGGGCGTCAGCCCGACACCCCCTTGTCCCGCAGGCCGACTCCCCCTGAGCGAAGCGTCTCCCCCTCACAACAGCCCCATCCGCGCCGCGCTGGCGATGGCCTCACGGCGGCTGGTTGCGCCGAGCTTGCCCATGATGTTGGCGACGTGGAACTCCGCTGTGCGGACACCGATGAAGAGCTGCTCCGCTATCTCGGCGTCGCTCAGGCGCTGGCCAAGCAGGGGCAGGACATCGCGCTCGCGTGGCGTGAGCTTTTCGACCGGGAGTGGGATGGGGGCAGGTGCGGAGGCCTGCGCCAGGCGCCGGGTTGCCGGGGAGTGGGTGACCTGCTGCAGGATGGCTCGGGCGTCGGCCAGTGCCGTGGCCGGGGAGGCTGCCGCGCCCTCCGCGTGCAGATACGCCATCTGCTCATGCGGCACGTGCTCCTGCACGCTGGCGACGGTGCGCCCCAGGTGCAGGTGGGTCAGCGAGCTTTCGCGACCACCCCAGGCGTAGATGGCGCCGGTGAGACGCGCCGCGCCCTCGTAGGCACCGCTGCGCGCCGCGAAATCAGCGGTGCAGGCCAGGCCCTCCGTCAACGAGGCCGGGGCGGCCAGTTCGGCGCGGCAGGCCAGCGATTCGGTGAGGAGCGTCGCGCCCTGGATCGGTTCGCCGCGCTCCCAGGCGAAGATGGCCAGCACCTGCAAGGCGTTTGCCTGGCCCCAGGCGTTCTGCAGGGTCCGGAAGTGTCCCAGCGCCTCATGCGCCGCTTCCTCCGCGCGCTGCGCGCCGACGATATCGGGCGCTTCCGCCAGGAACGAGAGCACCCACGCCTGCCAGACCGGCAGCACCGCCTGGCGTGAAAGCTCCAACGCGGCGAGGGCGTGCTCCAGCGCGCGGGGGCCTTGCCCGGCGTTGCGTGCCGCGCGACAAAGCGCGTAGTGGGCGCGGATCATGCTGACCGGGGTCCCGCTCAGGGCCGCCTCGCGCAGCATCTCCTCGCCCGCGGCCAGCGCCCGCGCGTGGTCGCCCTGGTTGCTCGCCATGACGCACGCGCCGTAAAGAGAGGAAGCGCGGCTGACCGGCGCGGACACCTCCATCGCCAGTGAGAGCGCGCGCTCGCACCAGGAGCGTCCCTCGCCGAAATCGCTACGCATCCACCAGTAATCGACGAGTGCGCCAGCCGTCGCCAACGCCGCCTCGGAATCACCGCGCGCCAGCCACTGGTGCAACGCTGCCCGAATGTTGCCGCGCTCGGCGTCGAGGCGGATGGCCCAGGCCAACTGCGCGGCGCTGCCCTGCAGGAGTTGCTGGGAGCGGGCTACGAGCTGGCGCACCCAGTCTGCCTGCACCGCGAAGGCGGCATCTTCCTCACCCTCTGCCACCAACTGTTCCAGGGCAAACTCGCGAATCGTTTCCAGCATGCGGTAGCGGGGCCCACCGTCATCGTCCGGGGCGACCTGGAGCAGGCTGTGTTCGACCAGCAACTCCAGCAGATCGAGCGCGGATGTCGCGCTGGCCGCATGGCTCGCGGTGTGACGCCGCAAGGCGCTGGCAACCGTTGTGGCCGCCTCCGGCGTGAGCCCACCAGCAAACGGCGCCAGCCAGCGAAAGAAGCGCCGGGCATCTTCTGGCAGCAGGTCGTAGCTCCAGCCGATGGCATCACGCAGCGTGCGGTGCCGCTGTGGCGTATCACGCGGCCCGCCGGTCAGGATGGGCAAACGCTGCTGCAACCCGGCCCGCAGCAGATCGGGCGGCAGGGTGCGCACCCGCGCCGCGGCAAGCTCGATCGCCAGCGGCAAACCATCCACCATGGCGCAGATTTCGGCGATTGTCGCCGGTTGGTCATACGCAAAGCTGGGCGAGGCCGCGCGGGCTCGCTGCAGGAAGAGTTCCACCGCCGGAGCGACGGCAGCGCCGCTCGGCGAGACCGCCAGCGGGCGCACGGGCAGCACCTGCTCTACGCGCACACGAAGGGGCACACGGCTGGTGGCCAGCACCTGGACAGCGGGACAGACCGCCAGGACTCCGGCGGCCACCTCCCCGGATGGCCCGGCCAGGTGCTCGCAGTTATCGAGCACCAGCAGCGTCTGCCGGCCGCGCAGGTGCGCCACGATGGCATCGCCCAGCGTGTCCTCCCCGGCGGAGATACCGAGCGCCGCCGCGACAGTCGCCGGCAAGAGCGCGGGTTCCGTCAGTTGCGCGAGGTCGATGAAGGTGACGCCATCGGCAAACTGCGACGCAACCTCCCAGGCAATAGCTAATGCCAACCTCGTCTTGCCGACGCCCGCTGGCCCGGTGAGGGTCAGTAGCGGGGTTGCCTGGTCCGGGGAGAGCAGCCAGTTGCGCGCCTGCGTCACCTCCGGTTCCCGTCCCACGAGCGGCGTGCG
>JALYWD010000050.1 GCA_030852885.1 Chloroflexota bacterium
GCCATTCCGCTGGGGGTGATCTCGGCGGTGCGGCGGGATACCGGCATCGATTTCGCGGCGCGCGTGGGTGGGCTGATCGGCCTGTCGCTGCCGAGCTTCTGGATTGCCACCCTGGCCTTGCTCTTCACCTCGAAGGTGTTCGGGTGGGTGCCGAAAACGCGCTTCATCTCCCCGTTCGAGGATCCCTTTGGCAATCTGCAGCAGATGATCCTGCCCGCGCTGGCGCTGGCCATTCAACTGATGGCGATCGAGATGCGGATGACCCGCACCACGATGCTGGAGGTGCTGGGCCAGGATTTCGTGCGCACCGCGCGGGCCAAGGGACTGCGCAACCGGGTCGTGGTGTCCCGGCACGCGCTGCGCAACGCGCTGATTCCGGTGGTCACGGTGGTTGGCTTCCAGCTCGGCACGCTGATGGGGGCCTCGGCCATCATCGAAGTGATCTTCGGGCTGAACGGGGTGGGATACACCCTGTTGCAGGCGATCTTCAACCGCGACTACCCGCTGGTGCAGGCGGCGACGCTCTTCCTGGCCACGGCGTTTGTCCTGATCAATCTCGGCGTTGATCTGCTTTACGCCTACCTCGATCCAAGGATCAAGCAGGGATGAGTAGCACCGCGAATGTGCTGACCCTCGATATCGCGGATCGCCCCGCCCGACCGTGGTGGGTGGTGCCCCAGCGCTGGCGGAATCCGATCGGCATTGTCGGGGCGCTCGTGGTGCTGCTGACGGTCGTGGTCGCCATCGCGGCGCCGCTCATCGCGCCGTACGACCCGGACGCGCAGGGCGCCACGCGGCTGCTGCCGCCGAGTAGTGAACACCTGATGGGCACGGACGAACTGGGCCGGGACACCTTTTCCCGCATCGTCTTCGGGGCGCGGGTCTCGTTGCAGGTCGGGATTGTCTCAGTCTTCATCGCCTTGATTGTGGGCGCCATCCTGGGTGTGGCCGCTGGCTTCTTCGGCGGTCGGCTCGATTCCTGGCTGATGCGCGGGGTCGATATCATGTTCGCCTTCCCGGGGCTGGTGCTGGCGATCGTCATCGCCGGGCTGCTCGGGGCGAGCCGGAACAACGCCATGATCGCTATCGGGCTCGTCTACGCGCCGGCGTTCGCGCGGGTGATCCGAGGATCTGTCCTCTCCATCATGAGTGAGCCGTACGTCGAGGCGGGGAGGGTGGTTGGCTCGACGAACGGGCGGCTGGTGCAGCGGTACGTGCTGCCGAACATTGTCGCCCCGTTGATCGTCATGGTGAGCGTCTATCTCTCCAGCGCGATCCTGAGCGAAGCGGCATTGAGCTTCCTGGGGCTGGGCACACAGCCGCCGGAACCAGCCTGGGGCGGCATGCTGAACCTGGCGCGGACCTACATGGAGATCTCGCCCTGGATGGCGATCTTTCCCGGACTGGCGATCATGATCGTGGTGCTTGGCTTCAACTTCCTGGGGGATGGGCTGCGTGATGTGCTCGATCCACGGTTGCGGATGAACTGAGTGGAGTTGATCAGGGAAGCCCGACAACGCATTCCACACCCAATGTGTTCAACGATCGCAGCACCGAAAGGAACACGATGACGGGGAGCAGCTTTCGCGCCGGGGTCGGCCGGGTCACCATTACGCCGCCGCTGACGGCGCCGCACGCCAGTTGGGGGGCGCAGGTCCACGTGTTGCCCGATGGCGTCGAGTCGGACCTCTGGGCCACCGCGCTGGTCGTGGAGGATGGGACAACCAGGGCGGCCTGGATCGACCTCGACATTGTGATTGTCACGAAGCAGGAGAGCGACGCCATTCGCGCCCGTGTCGGCGAGGAGCTTGGCATCCCGCCCGAGGCCGTGCGGGTTTCCGTGACACATAACCATGCGGGGCCGCCACCCAGCGCCTGGAACTGGACGCGGCAGGGGCAGGCCGCGCTGGAGGGCTACTACGCGCTCCTGCCTGAGCTTGCGGCCGGCGCCGCGCGTCTGGCACAGCAGGGATTGCGGCCCGCGCGCATTGCGGCGGGAGCGGGCGAGAGCCGGGTGGCGGTCAACCGGCGGGAGACCGCGCCCGAAGGGCGGATCGTGACCGGCGTCAACCCGGATGGGCTGATCGATCCGCACGTCTTCGTGCTGCGGATCGACGATCAGGAGGGCGCGCCGCTCGCGTCGGTCGTTGGCTACACCATGCACCCCACCACGATGGGGCCATCGAACCGGCTGATCAGCAGCGACTGGCCAGGCTACCTGAAGCGAACCGTGGAGACCATCACGGGAGCGCCCTGTCTGTTCGCCCAGGGCGCGACTGGCAACGTGGGTCCCGGCCCGGATGGGTTCACGGACGATGCGCGCGTGATTCAGCGGATTGGCGGTGAAGTGGGCTGCGAGGCGGCGCGGGTCTACCTCGGCCTTGAGGTTGCCGGGGTGACGCACCGGCACGAGCGGATCTGGGAATCGGGCGCGCCCCTGGGCAAGTGGGTGCGGGAGCCAGGGGCCGAGCCAGAAGCGGACGTGACGGTGATGACCCGGACTGTTCACCTGCCGCTGATCGCGCAGCCGCCACTGGACGAGGCGCAGGCACGCGTCGATGCGGCGCAGGAGCGGCTGGATACGCTGAAGCAGCAGGGAGCGCCTGCGGCTGAAGTGGAAGCGGCGACGTTCGTGGTGAAGAGGGCAAACATGGCCAACTCCCGGGCGGCGACGTACGGCGGGCAGGCGACGTTCCCCATCGAGATGCACCTGCTGAAAATCGGTCCGGCGGTCATTGTCGGGGTCGAGGGTGAGCCGTTCGCGGAAATCGGGCTGGCGATCAAGGCCGCATCGCCCGTGGCAAACACCTGGTTCGGGGGCTACACGGGCGGTTGGGCCGGCTACGTGCCGACCGCCGAGGCCTACCCGCTGGGCGGGTACGAGGTGGAGACCTCGCCGTTCGCGCCGGAAGCTGCTGACATCCTGGTCGCGGAGACCGTGGCCGCGCTGCGTGATCTGGAGGCCGGGAAGTAGCCAAGCGGCGTACGGAGGTCGTGTGTGTTGCCAGATACGGCACCACCATTACGTGCCTTGACCCTGCCGCCGGGAGCTAAAGACTCCCGGCTACACCTGACGAAAGGCCCATGAATGGGCCTGAAAGTGACCGTATTTTGTACGGTGTAGACGTTGAAATGTTGGACAATCATCCAGTCATAGCCCCGTTCACGGGGCTTTCGGACAAGGTGTAGCCGGAAGTCTTTAGCTTCCGGCGGGCCGGTGCGGATTTCCGCATCACCTCGAATCTCGTGAAACGCCATGAATCGTTGACAAGGAGCAAGACGTGATCCCCGATATCACCCCTATTGAGCAGATTGACTGGGATACTCCCGGCGCGAGGCTCTACCACATCCCCTTTACGTTTGATCACAGTTGGGGCCGCGTGCGGGTGCCCCTCTATGTCGCCTGCGCCAGGCAGCCGGGCAAGACGATCGTGGCTATCGGCGGCACCCATGGCGACGAGTACGAAGGCCCGGTGGGGCTGAAGAACCTCATCGGCGAGCTTGATCCGGCCACCCTGGTCTCGGGACGGTTGATCGTCATCCCGGTCCTCAATGTGCCCGCCTTCCGCGCGGCCCGGCGCGATTCGCCGCACGACGGCATGAACATGAACCGGGCGTTTCCGGGGAATGCCGCCGGCTCGATTACCTCCCGCATCGCGCGCTTCATGACCGACGAGGTCCTGGCGCGCGCCGATGTGGTGATCGACCTGCACTCGGCCGG
>JALYWD010000186.1 GCA_030852885.1 Chloroflexota bacterium
GCGCCACCATTGCCTCCACGGAGATCGCGGACAGCCTGAAACCGGGCGAGCACCTCTCCACCTTCGGCGGCAACCCCATCTCCTGCGCCGCCGCCCTCGAGAACATCGCGGTCATGCAGGATGAACGATTGCCACAGGAGGCGGCGCGCAAGGGCGAGATCGCCCTCGCCCGCCTGCGTGAGATGCAGGAGCGCCACGCTCTGATCGGGGATGTGCGCGGGCTGGGCCTGATGATCGGCATCGAGCTGGTCAAGGACCCCATCACCAAGGCGCCAGCAGGAGCCGAAGCGGCCGCCGTCAAGCGCCTGGCGCGCGAGGCGGGCGTCATCATCGGGGCGGGCGGCCCGGCTGGCAACGTCGTGCGCCTGCAGCCGCCACTCGTCATCGATGACGCCCAACTCCACCGGGTGCTGGACGTCATCGACGAAGCGCTGGGGACGGTGAGCGCGGGGTAGGCCAAAGTCCCAGGCACCTGGCGCCTACGCGTAAGTCAGGACAGGAGCGACATCGAGGGTACGGGTCTCAAAATCCCGGAAAAGGCGCGGAATCGATCCAGATAGAGATCGACTCGCAGGGGTTGATGCCAGAACGGGCGAGGCAACCCACAGCGCAGCGTTGCGTCTGCCTTGATGGAGAAGGTTTTCGTGGCTGTTTCTCCGGTGTCCACCGGTGTCACCACCAGATTGGCCGTGTATGGTCCGGGCGTTTCCGTAGGCTGATTGAACGCCACGATGAGACGTTCGCCGTCGTGAATAACGTGTTCGACGTACGTACGGTGACCGTGGAAACATCGATAGTCGGCAACGAATGCGTCAGCCGCCACAGGTGATTGCACGCCTGCATCGTCGAGCATCGTGCGCAGGGTTTGCCGTTCAGCGTGAGAGCGCGAGGCTATGCGGCGTAGTGCGGTGAGCGGCAACCCACCGGGCACCATAATCTCGGACTGTCGAGCGGCCTGGATGCGCGCCTTCTCCGCTGCCGGCGGCGGTTGGTCGTGATAGATCCCCTCGAAGTTCAATGACCGCAGGAACTCGAGATCCGATCCGACGCGGGTTGCCGATCCAGCCAGATTGCCGCTGCTAAAGATGACTCCTGTCTGGCCAGCAACCTCAGCAGCATCGAACAGCAATGCCACCGGCATCGGACAGTGCGCACGGTACTTCGTGCATCGCCCTTGCGGACAGATTCCCTCGTTGTGCCAGAAGGTGGGTGTTCGCGGTCGAAAGTACAGCCGTACCGCCTCGAAGTAGGCCGGGTGCGTGCCATCGAGCACCTCGGCACTCGCGTTATCGTTCTGCATGCGCCCGGTCGCCTGGGCGATATCTCGGCAGAGCAATTCGCGGTCATGCAGGATCGAAACGACGTTCGCAGCGTCAGTGACATGAAAGAAGAACCGCGGCCACGCTCGCTGTCTCGCATACAGCCACGGCGCCTGGCTCAACTCGGCAAAGAAAGCGCCAATTGCCTCGTCGTCTGGCTTTCGCTGCATCCCGGTTCAAGCTCCACGTTGAGCGAATCTGGCGCTCCGTGCAGCTTCCAGAACAGCGGCGGCACAAACTGCGCGCCCTGGGCCTCTGCTCTCTCGAATAGCGCCTGCGTCGGCGCATCATACGCTATCGAAGTAGAGATGCGCGCGGCGCGCACGGGGCGGATGTACGGAAGCGCGCCCAGCGCTGCTATCACGCCATGAACGAGCGCGTGGCCAGGTTCGCCGAGATCTTCCGGGAGCACCACTCCCTCATGGCACAGTTGCCGCCAGATTCCCCAGCGAACATCATCGTCGATGCCGCTCAACCCGGGCAGGGCTTCGACATCATTGCGGAAGGCCGCATAGCCGGCGAACTGGCCATCGCTGTGCAGCCATTCTGCGATCAGCCCCTCATCCACGAAGCGGGAATCGCTTTGTTCTGGCGTGATGAAGACCTGCACATCCAGTGGCAACTCACCCAGGTACTGCTCCATCAACGGGCGCACCTGCCCTTCCCAGTCCAGACCGCCATTGCCGCAGCCGAGTTGGGGGAAGGCGATGCTGCTGATCCCCTGCTCGGAGTATGTGCGGACGAATGTCTCCAGCCCGGCGTCAATATCGGCGAGGCGAGATGGCTGCCGCCAGTGGCGCTTGGTCGGAAAGTTCACCGCCCATTTGTGCGGCGTGCGGTAGAGCAGCAACTGACCAGGCGCGAACTGCTTTTCCGCGCAGAGTTGCGCGTACTCGGCGAACATCGCGGGGTAGTAGGTCTTGAACGCCCTGGCCAGCCCTTTGCCCATCACGCCCGCGGTGTTGACCGTGTTCACCAGGGTCTGTGCCGTCGAGGTGAAGAGGCTGCCTTCGATGCAGGTGATCATCAGCATTGCTCCCGCCACAAGAACGTGTGTTCTATTCTGCCACGTGAGCGGCAAAAATGGAATGCGGGAACACCAGAAGTATGCCGCGAAGCTCCCTATGCCGTCAGAGCGCCGTCACAGGAAGCTCTCCGGAGCTCCTTCGCCAATCTGCGCGCGTGCACCACGTGCCCGCCCCTTACCCCGCGTCCTCGATGGTCGTCTCGAGGCCGCTGTCGCAGTTCGCACCGGGCTCGGGGCCGTTGCCGGCGTAGCGCTCGATGAACGCGCCCAGGCGTGGGTCGTCGGCGGCATCGAGTCGGAGTTGCGCGCCCCAGGCGGACGCCACAATCGGGTCTTCCAGGTCCGGATAGGGACTGACCAGCACGTAGCGGGTCTCGGCCAGCTTGTCGAGCGCCTTCACCTCAGCCTCGGGCAGGTCTGGCTGATAGGTGATCCAGACGGCGCCGTGCTCCTGTGAGTGCACGGCATTCTCGTTCCTGATGGGCGCGTCGTACGCGGCGCACTTCTGCCAGGCTGGGGCATGCGGCCCACCTGCCGGGGGATCCTGCGCGTACTCCACCGGATCTTCCGTGTGATCGGCGGATTCCACGGTGAACGTCGCAACCCCGGAAATTGGCGTCGCTTCCGCCACTGCCGGATCGAACAGGTCTGTGCTGACGCCTGCCGCGGGAGTTCCCGCGTCCTGGGCCAGGCCACTACTCAGGGACAAGGCGGAAACCAGCGCGGCCACAATCAGCGGAGCGTATCGGCGCGTCATGGGAGGAACCTCCAGGTGTGCTTAACCAGCGAGATGCTGGATCACGGCGACCCAGGCCACCAACTGTGCGGCAATGGCTGCGCCCAGCGCGAAGCGGGCGGCAAAGCGATCGATGGGATGCAGGAACCAGGAAACGGCCAGGAACATCACCGTCAGGAAGAAGGACATGACCGGCAGCCGCCAGAGCACACTGGGCGGCCCCCAGAGATTGGGATTCCCCGCCGCATCCAGGCGCAGCAAAATCTCCGGCGGCAACGAGCCCAGCCGGATACCCAGCAGCAGCGCCATGAGCAGGACGCTGAGCAGATTCACCCCCAGCAGCAGCAACGCGGCCGGATCAGCCACCAGCGAGGCGTCGGTCACGGCACGAGGCGCGCCAAGCGAGACCTGCATGTTCGGGAGGCGTGGGCCACGCGGAACTGGTGCATCAGCCGCGGCGCGCCGCGTGCCGCGGCGACGCCCCGTGCCTGTGCTCGTACTACCAGTCGGCGTCTGCCGGCGGCGTGGACGCGGAGGCGGAGCCGGGCGTGGCTCCTCGAAGTCTGCGTCGTAGGGTTCGTCAAATGTCGCGTCCAGTGCCTCGACATCGACATCCTCATCGAGGTCCCACGCGGCGGAATTCAGGGGGTCATCGTCATCCAGGAAGGGGGATTTGCGGGTGCGCGATGTGCGCCGCAGGGATTCACTATCGGCCGCGACATTGCGTGACGGGCGGCGGGGTTCTTCTGATTTGCGGTAGGGATCATACGGCTGGATCGGGCGGGCAAAGGAATGGTCGCCCAGCCGCTCCCGTTCCTCGGTTCCGGGATCATCTTCCGGCCCCGGGCCACGACCACGCTGCGACATGCTGCTCGTTCCTGCTGCCCCAACGGCGCGGGGACTCTGCCGACCGCAGGAGCAGGATAACACGCGCCCCTTCTCAGGCTCTCAGGCGGGAGGGCCCTCCCGCCTGAGACAAGCTGAGCATGAGAGACGTTCCTTCTACCCGGCCGCCGCCCGCACGGCGGCAACCGCCGCGTCGTAGTCCGGCTCCTGCATCTGGTCGGCCACGTAGTCCGTGTAGGCTATGCGTCCGTCACCGTCGATCACGAAGACCGCGCGCTGCAACAGCCGCCACTCCTTGATCAGCGCCCCGTAGTCGCGCCCGAATGCCTCGTCCTTGTGGGCGGAGAGCAGCGCGTGCCCGGCGCTCTCCGCGCCGCGCCAGCGCTCCAGCGCGAACGGGAGATCCATGCTGATCGTGTACAGCATCACGTTTGCCGGAATATCGGCGCGCAAGTTGTCCCACTTGCGCGTTTCAATGTGACAGACTGGGGTATCGACCGAGTTGACCACGTTCAGGAGGCGAACCCTGCCTGTGGAATCCGCCAGGGTCACCTGCCGGATGGCCTGCGTATCCGGGTCGAACTGCTCCAGCGCGAAGTCCGGGGCGGGATCGCCCACCGCCAGTTGACGGCCAACGACCGTGAGCTGATCGCCTAGCTCAAACGCCTCGCCGGTACGCTCCATGGCAACCTCCGTCGTCGATGGTTCCGTCACTTGCCCGCGCCGTAGTGCAGTGCCGCCGCCGCGAAGATGTGCGGCGCCTGCTGCAATGAGCGCAGGCTGATCCACTCGTTCGGGCCGTGCGCGGGCGGCAGCAGGCCGGGGCCAAACGCCGCCAGCGTGGGGATGCCACCCTGGACGTGGAAGGGAAACGCGTCCGTGCCGCCGGGGAAGGCTTGCAGCGGCGGGGCCTCCCCCAGCACATCGCGCGCGGCCTGCTCCACCGCCACCACCATCGGGTCACCCGGCAGCACCTCGGAGGGCGCGATCCAGCCCAGGGTCGGGTTGAACTCCCACGTCACCTCCGCACCCGGCGCCAGGGGCCGGATCTTTGCGATCGCCGCGTCGATATCCTCCGCCATCTGCTCCTGCGTCATACCGGGCAGCGTGCGGATGTCGCTCCAGAACTCGGCGTGGCCGGCGATCACGCCGTACCCGACGCCACCCAGCGTCTTCACACCGAGGTTGATGGTGGGGCCCGTTGGGCACAGCGGATGCTCCGGGTAGCGCAGCTTCAGGTCACGCCGCAGGGCCACCAGCACGTTCGCCATCGCCTCCACCGCGCTGACCGTTGGCAACTGGTCGGAGATCGAGGAGTGCGTCTGTGTCCCCTTCACGATCACTCGAAAGCCACTCACGCCGCGCGAGACGACGCGGATGGCGTCCCAATCCTCATGTACCCCGGCCGGCTCCCCGAGCAGGATTTCGTCTGCCTCGATCGCGTTCTGCCGCGTCAGGTAGCCTGCGCCGAAGTGGCTGCCGTACTCCTCGTCCGCGGTGAAGACCAGCGAGAGGGAGCCTGCCGCGCGGTCCGCGACCTGCTGGAAGGCGGCCCCGGCCAGCACCATTGCCGCGCACGCGCCCTTCATGTCGGTCGAGCCGAGGCCAAACAGGCGGTCGCCTTCAATGACGGGCTCGAATGGATTGGTGCGCCACTCATCCGCCGCGTCCCCGACGGGCTTGGTATCGAGGTGCCCGCAGATGGCGAGGTGCGGCCCTGGCCGCGCCCCATCGATGCGCACAATGAGGTTCGGGCGGTGCGGCTGTTCCGCGAGGACGCGCGGCGCTGGCAGGTTGTAGTGCGCGAGCGCTCGCTCGATGACCTCAGCCGCCGCCGTCTCATCGCCGGGCAGGTTCGGCGTGGGCGCCGCGATCAGCGCCGAGGTGAGCGCAATGACCTCGCCGTCGCGCGCACCCAGCCACGCCCGCGCATCGTTCAGCGCGCCCGAAACATCCACCGCTTCTGTTGTCATGAACCGCCTGTGCTCCCTCTGGCGCCCTGTTGGTTTACCGCTCGGCCACCTACCGCCGTGCCATCTCGAGCTTGTCGAGAGATCTCGGCCTACGCTACCACCACGGAACGGCGTCTGCGCGGCGCCCGTGACGCGCCCGTGATGCCCCGGCTGGCAGCGCCGAGATCCCTCGACTTCGCTCGGGATGACACCTGAGGGGGATGACACCTGCGAGGCGTTGAAAGCTCAGTGCCTGCCGATCCCACAGAGACCGGTTAGTCCACCAGCAGCGCCGCTACCGCCGGGTCGAAGACCAGCGTCAACTCATCACCCACGCGATGCTCGGCTTCGCCCACCGCCCGGTTCTGCCGGTGCACCGTCACGATCTGGCCCTGCGGCAGCGCCACGAGGTAGTACGTGAAGGTGCCGACGTAGACGACCTCGCCCAGTCGCCCGGTGAGGCGATTCCAGCCCGCCGGGACACCGCCAGGGACGTCCTCCAGCAGCGCAATCTTCTCCGGGCGAACGGCCAGTGCTGCCGGTCCACTGGCCGGCCCATCAGTGGGGCGACGCACGCGCATGCTGCCGACGCCGGGGAGCTCCACGACGGCGGTATCGCCACTGGCTTCGCGCACGGTCACATCCAGGAAGTTGGTCTGCCCGATGAAGTCCGCCACGAAGCGCGTGCGCGGCCGCTCGTAGATCTCCTCCGGCGCGCCCAGTTGCAGGATTTGCCCCTCGCTCATGACCGCGATGCGGTCAGACATCGTGAGCGCTTCTTCCTGATCGTGCGTGACGTAGACGAACGTTGCGCCAACCTCGCGGTTCAGTTGCTTCAGCTCCAGTTGCATCGCCTTGCGCAGCTTCAGGTCGAGCGCGCCGAGCGGCTCGTCCAGCAGCAGCACGGAAGGGCGATTCACGAGCGCACGCGCCAGCGCCACGCGCTGTTGCTGCCCGCCGGAGAGCTCGCTCGGCTTGCGGTTCTCCACATGCGGCAGCCGCACCATCTCCAGCGCCTGGGTTACGCGCTGCTCCCGCTCCGCCCTGGGCACCCCCGCCATCTCCAGCCCGTAGGCCACGTTCTGGCCAACGGTCATGTGCGGGAAGAGCGCGTAGTTCTGGAACACCGTGTTGACCGGGCGCCGGTAGGGCGGCCGGTCCCCCATTTCCTGGCCGGAAATCCAGATCGAGCCAGAGGTGGGGTGCTCGAAGCCGCCGATCATGCGCAGAGTCGTCGTTTTGCCGCAGCCGGACGGACCCAGCAGTGTCAGGAATTCGCCATCCCGCACATCGAGCGAGATCCCGTTTACGGCGGGCGTCTCCCCGAAGTACTTGTAGAGGTCGCGGAGTTGGATGCTGAACTGGTCAGTCAGCAGGCGGCTGCCGCTCGTTCGTGTTGCTGCCGTTGCCGTGACCATACGGATGCTCCAGTTCGCCCTACGCTAGCGGCCGAATGTCGAACTCTTCGAGAGACGATTGGAAACGAGCACGCCCACCAGCGACACCAGGATGATGACGGAGGCGGCGGCGTTGATCTCCGGGGAGATGCCTTGCCGCAGCCGGCCCCAGATCAACAGCGGCAACGTCTTCTCGCGCCCAGTCAGGAAGAAGGTGACGACCACTTCGTCGAAGGACAGGGTAAAGGCCAGGATCGCCCCGGCGATGATGGCGGGCCGCACCAGGGGGAAGGTCACGCGCCAGAAGGTCTGTCGTGGGGACGCGCCCAGGTCGGCCGAGGCCTCGGTGAGCGAGCGCGGAATCTGCCCCAACCGGGCTATCACGTTGTTCAGGACCAGTGTCACGCAGAAGGTGGCGTGCGCGATGATGATTGTCCAGCGGGAGAGCGGCCAGCCAAGCAGCGTGAAGAAGGCCAACAACGCCACGCCGGTCACGATGCCGGGCAGCACGATCGGCAGCACGACAAAGAAGCGGATCGCCTGCTTGGCGCGGAAGTCGTAACGGTCCAGGGCAAAGGCGGTCATGGTGCCCAGCACCACGGCAAGCGCTGCCGCGCACAGCCCGACGAAGATCGAGAGCTGCACCGCCTCGTGGATATCCCGGTCCGCGACCAGTTCCCGGTACCAGTCCAGGGTGTAGCCCTTGATCGGCCAGGCATTGACCTTGGTGGCACTGAAGGAATAGAGCACCACGACCAGCAACGGGGCATAGAGGAACACGAAGACCAGCGCGGAAACCAACCCCAGCCAGGGGCTGCGCCGCTTGCGCGCCCGCTGCCGGACCGGGATGGCGGCGGGGGGAACGGTTTCGGTAACCAGCGTACCGGCAGCGCGGGCGCTCATCCGGGCTCACCTCGCCCCAGGGCGCCGGCGCGGTTCGCGATCAGCAGGAAGATCGAGATGATCGCCAGCACTGGCAGGATCAGGGCCGCGCCCAGCGGCCAGTTGTTGGCGATGCCGAACTGGTCGGCAATGATGCCGCCGATCAATTCCGTGCCGGGGCCGCCGCCAATCAGACTCGGCGTGATGTAGTCCCCCATGGTCAGGCTGAACACGCTCAGGCTGCCGGCCAGGATGCCCGGCAGGGAGAGTGGCAACACCACGCGACGGAAGGTCTGGAACCAGTTGCTGCCGAGATCAGACGAGGCTTCGAGCAGGCTGTCCGGCATGCGGTCGATGATCGTGTAGAGCGGCAGGATCATGAAGGGCAGCCAGACCTGCGAGAACGTGATGTACATGGCGGTGTTGGAATACAGGAAGGCGGAGACGGGCTGATCGATGATCCCCGTCCAGAGCAGGAACGAGTTGAGGATGCCGTTGGTGCCCAGGATGGTCTTCCAGGCGAAGGCTCGCACCAGGTAGGAACTCCAGAGCGGAAAGACCACCAGCATCAGGAGCAGCTCACGGTGTTTCGTGGCGCGCTTGGCAATGTAGAAAGCAATCGGAAAGGCCAGGATGACGTCGGTGACCGTCACGGCGATGGCGATCATCAGGGTACGGCCCAGCACCGTCGGGTAGAGCGGGTTGGAAACGACGGTGCGCAAGTTGTCCAGGGTAAAGGTGCGATTGACCGTCAGGTAATCGACCGACCAGAAGGCATGCAGTAACAGCAGGCCCAGCGGAACCAGATAGAAGAACGACATCCACGCCAGGGGCGCGGCCAACAGTGCAGCCGCTGGCCGCGCGGTGCGGCCAGGTTTTCCTGACGTGGGAAGGGTTACGGCGGGTGCAGCCATGTGGATGTGCTCGTTGGCAGGTATCAGGCAACGAAACCGGGGGCAGCGTCGCCGCCGCCCCCGGATGCGTGACCAACGCTAGGAGGCGGTTGCCTCTTGCCAGACCTGGACCCACTTGTCGTAGTTCGGCACGAACTTCCACATGTGGATCTTGGCGTACTCGGCCGGGACATCGACCATGCGCAACTGTTCGCGCTGCTCCATCGGGAGCCCCTCCACCACCTTCTTGTTGGTGATGCTGTAGTTGAGGTTTTCGATGACGCCCAGTTGCCCCTCCGGCCCAATCATGTAGTTGGCCCAGTTGAGCGCCAGGTCCATATTCGCCGCCTTGGCGGAGATGCACCAGGAGTCAGACCAGCCGGTGACGCCTTCCTCCGGCGTCGCCTCCACCGCGGCGCCCTCGGAGCCCTTGATCTGGAGCGTGATCCACGGCCAGCCGTCGCTGATCACGACTTCGCCGTTCAGGAAGAGCTCAGCGACTTCACCGCCCAGGTCCCAGTACTTGCGGATGAGCGGGCGCTGCTTGACCAGGATGTCCTTGACCTGCGCCAATTGCTCGTCATCGAGCATGAACGGGTCTTCCGGCATCGGATCGAGCAGCAGCGCGTACTGCGCGATCTGCAGCGGGTAGTTCCAGGTCGCGATCTTGCCGGAATACTGCTCGTCCAGCATTGCGTTCCAGGAGGTCGGCGCTTCGGCGATCTCGTCCGGGTTGTACAGCAGGATCGTCGGGCCCCAGGCGAAGTTCACGCCGTAGAGCTTGTCCTCGAACGTGATGTACGGCGGCTTCTGGAATTGCTCGTAGAGATCCGGGTAGTTGCTCAGCTTGCCGGGATCGATCTCCGCCAGCAGCCCGGCGTCGTACAGGCGCTGCGGCAGGTCGGAGGACGCGGAGACCATGTCGTAGGTCGTACCGCCGCTCCCCTGCATGGAGGCAAACATCTCGTCGCCACTGCCCGCGAAGGTTGCCTCGACGTTGGCGTCGTTCGCCTCTTCCCAGGGCACCGTGAACGAATCGGAGGTGTACCCCTCCCAGATGATCATGGTCAGGTCATTGCTCTGCGCCAGCGCGGGCGCCTTGCCAAGCACCGGGCCCAGGGCCGAGGTGAGACCCAGCGCCGCGAAGAGCTTGCTCATATCGCGCCGGGTGATCTTGCCCGAACGGTACGCCCGCACGACGTCGCGCGGCTCCATTTGCGAGAGCTGTGCGATGCGTGCCTCATCCATCTCGTGGGTTCCCATGCACCTTCTCCTGCATTCGAGAGCCCGGATCATCCGGGCGCAACGGTCACCAACCCACTCGCCCACCCGGTCCGGGCGTGCCAGCGACCACAGTATCTGGAGTAGGCAGCACGGTACCGGGTGTCGATTCGTTCGTCAAGACGTGAATTGGGCCCGGGGCGCCGGTTTGGCAGGTCCCAGCTTACGCCGCGATTCCAGTCGCTCCCAGCGCGTCGTTTACCGCCAGAGCCGGGACCAGCGCCCTCAAGCCCGGATTAGCTCCGAGGCTCAGCACTGGGAACGAGCCCATCGAGCATCAGGTTGATGGTGAAATCGAAACGCTCGTGGTCAGCGCCGGCGGTGAGTTCGGGGGCGTAGCGCCTGGTCTGGGGGAAGCTATCAGGGAGCGCAGCGAACCGGCGGAGCAGCTCATCTCGGCTGATTACCCCGCCAAAGGCGTCGGCAGTGGACTGGTTGACCATCAGGGAGACTTCCAGACAGTAGGCATTGACGTAGAGCGTCAGGGCGTCGATGGTCCAGGCGGCCGCCTGTGGAGCAACACCCCCGGCGAGCAGGATCGCCAGCATCCCTTCGCTCACGCGCAGCGTTTCGAGATTGGTCGGCACGATGGCAAGCGCCGCCCGCGAAATACCGGGGTAGCGCAGGTACTGGTCGCGCAATTGGGTGCAGACGCTGTGGATTTGCTGGCGCCACGTCGCGGGATCTGGATCAGGGAGCACGATCCCGGCGCAGAGGCGTCCAATCAGCAGATCGTCCAGGTCCTCCTTGTTGACCACGTGGGCGTAGAGCGAGGCCGGGCCCGTTTCGAGCGCCGCCGCCACTCGGCGCATCGATAACGCCTCATACCCGTCACGCGCCACGATGTCGAACGCCGCCTGCACGATCGCCTCGACGGTGATCGGCAATTTGCGCTCGCCAGAGGAACCACGCCGCGCGGTCGTGGGATTCGTACCGGAACCAGGTTGAATGTGGCGCGCTGCACGCCGTCGCTGCGATGGCGAAGTCATGCCACCAGTCTACCCGGTGGCCAGCGGTGTTCCTGCAGAGACACGCAGAGGTCCATTGATAGGAACAGTGTTCGATAAGAGAATGATGTTCGTAGTACAGGTGATCCCTATCGAGCACGACGGGCGCCTGCGGCCGCTCCCCATGGAGTGCCCGGAGGCTCCACCCGCGCTACCGGACCTCCATCGCCTCACCATCGCCCACGAAAGGGACTCACACGAACACCAATACCATCCACTCTACGCACGACCATGACACCCGGCCCGACACACAGGAAAGCGCATTTCGTTCCCCGGCCTCCCCCCAATCTCTGCGAGACGCCTGGGTAGCCCTGGCCGGGCTCTCCGCTGTCTTCCTCTTCGAAATGCTGGATAACTCGATCCTGAACATCGCGCTGCCCACCATCGGGCGCGAGTTGCACGCATCAACGACGGCCCTGCAGTGGGTGACCGGCGCCTACGCCGTCGTGTTCGGTGGGTTCATGCTGGCGTTTGGCGCGATTGCCGACCGCTTCGGCCGGCGCCGCCTCATGCTGCTCGGCCTGGGCCTGCTCGGCCTGTCCAGCCTGGGGACCGCGTTTGTGTCGTCACCGGAACAGCTTGTTGCCGTTCGCGCCGTCATGGGAATCGCCGCCGCCATGACCACGCCGGGGACGATGGCCCTGGCGTTCAAGCTGTTCGCGGAAGAGGGCCTGCGCGTCCGAGCGATCACCCTGATCTCGACGGTGGGACTGGTCGGGCTCGCGATCGGCCCGATCACCGGCGGTTTCGTGCTCGCGTTCGCACCCTGGCAGGTCCTGCTGCTCATCAACGTCCCGATTGCCGCGCTGGCGATGCTTGGCATCCGATTCGGTATCGCCGCGGACACCGCGGACGATCTCCACCCGGACCCGGTCGATGTGATCGGAGCGGTCCTGGGAACAGCAACCATTGTGCTCATGCTTGTCGCGCCAACGCTCTTCGTCAACGCGGGGATCGGCTCGTGGATTCCATGGATGGCCGTGGCCGTGGCCGTGGCGGGTGGGATGCTCTTCGCCCGCCACGAGCGCACAACACGTTACCCTCTACTCGATTTCGCACTCATTGCGCACCCGCTGGTTGCGAGCGGCCTGGCCTTCAAGGCCGCAACCGGGTTGGCGGTTGCCGGGCTTGGCTACCTTGTGACGCTGCAGTTGCAGCTTGCCTGGGGATGGCCCCCCGAACAAGCCGCCATCGGCATGCTGCCGCAGGTGATCGTCCTCATTGCGGGCGGCGCCTTCGTCAACCCCTTTGTCGAGCGGGCCGGCATCGAACGCGCCGCATGGCTCGGGGCGCTCACGGTCGTGGCCGGGCTTGCCATCTACGGGCTGCTGAGCAACTTCGGCTACCTGTGGGTCGCGGTCTCACTCGTCCTCGTGGCGGCCGGGCTGCGCGTGGTCGGTGTGGTCGCCGGGGTCAACGTGCTCACTGGCCTCCCGCGGAACCGGACGTCGATTGGCGCGGCCCTCATCGACACCGCGTCCGAGGTCTCGTCGGGCGCTGGTATCGCCATCACCGGCACCATCCTCGCGGCGCTTTTCACCGGCGCAATTACCTCAGCAGGCTGGAGCCCGCGGCAAGCCGCGGAGTTTCAGGAGGCGGTCACCATCTCAGGGCTTGGGCTGACCGTCATCGCCGCGGCGCTCGTCGGCTGGGGGATCTCCCGCACGCGTCATGCCGCGAATGCCCAGCCTGCTCCTCCCCTCACAGACGTGGTTCCCGAGCACATTTGACGCTCCGCTGCCGGGACATCACATGTTTGGCACGTGCTTTCAGGCAACCCCGTCCATGTCCCGCAGGATCGGGCGCGTCAGGCAGGTCGGGCCGCCCGCGCGATTGTGGGAGAGCTCATCACCCTGGTAGACCAGGACCTCGCAGCTGGCGGCTTCCAGGCGGCTCCGCGTGATCGGGCTGCCGTCACAAACCAGCACCTTGCGCGGCGCCAGGGCCAGCACGTTGCAACCGTGCGTCAGGAACTCCTCCTCCGGGATCTCGATGAACTCCCAGCCACGTGCCAGCAACTCGCGCACGAACGGCACGGGCATCATCGGCAAATGCACGACCGCCAGCTTCTCGGCGACCGGGCTGATGAAGGACATCAGGTGTAGGCACTCGCCTGCTCCGCGCCAGTGCGGGAGATCGACCGTGAGCACCTGCACGCCCTGCGGCTCCAGGATGGCCCGCAGTTGGGCAATCCCCTCGTCGTTCGTGCGGTAGCTGCGGCCTACGGCAAGCGTTCGCGGGTCGATCCAGAGCGTATCCCCGCCATCAACCGTCCCCGGCGCGGTGATGCGCCCGGCGATCGGGATACCCAGTTCTTCGTAGGTCTGCGTAGCGACATCCGCTTCCGGCAGCCGCAGATCCTTGCCGGAGCGCAGGATGATGGCGCCGTTATCGGACATGATTGAGGAGTCATAGGCGAACATGGCGTCCAGCAGGCCATCCGGATCAGGACCAGCGGCAATGACTTCGACGCCAGCGTCCGCCAGCAATTGCCGCAGAGCAGCGTGCTCGGCGGCGGTCCCGGCGACGTCAACCGGATGCTCGTAGGCGAAGTCACGCCACTGGCTGTCGTTCTCCGGCGTGGCGGGCTGCCGCACAATCACGCGCCGCAACGGCGCGGACATGCTGTGTCCGCCCCAACCGGCTGTCTTTACCGCGTGCTTCTGCTCGATTGCTGTTGCCATGCTCCCCTGCCTCGTGGATGGTTTCGCGACGGATGTGGCTCGATGCTAGCACGGTGGATGGGGTGGAACGGGGCTATGCTTGGGGTGAGGGCCGTTCGTTGGGGTGAGGGTTCACTTTGTCACGCATCATCGTCTTCGATCCGGCGTCCGGCGCCAGTGGCGACATGATCCTCGGGGCGCTGCTCGATGCTGGCGCGCCGCTCTCCGCCATGCAGGAGGCGGTCTCCCGGCTGGGGATCGCCGGCGTGCGTATTCGGAGCGAGGCTGCCAGCAGCGGCGCGGTGCGGGGCACGCTGGTGACGATTGACGCCGCGCCGGACCAGCCTGCGCGGGACTGGCAGGGTATCCAGCACCTGCTCACGGAATCGGCCCTGGCGCTGCCGGTGCGGGAGGCCGCGCTGACCGTCTTCCAGTCCCTGGCGGAGGCGGAAGCACAAGCCCATAACGAGCCTATTGAGCGCGTGCACTTCCACGAGGTCGGCGCGGTTGACGCTATCGCGGATGTGGTCGGGGCCTGTGCCGGGCTGGCTGCGCTTGGCGCCGAGCGTGTGGTCTCGTACCCGGTTGCGGTGGGCGCCGGGTGGGTCACCGCCAGCCACGGGATGATGCCGGTCCCGGCTCCGGCCACCGCGAACCTTCTGGCGACCAGGCGAATACCCATTCGCCCCAACCCGCCCGGCGCGGAGACGCCCGGCGAACTCCTCACCCCCACCGGGGCCGCCATCCTGGGTACCCTGGCCGAGTGGCGGGTCCCCACGTTCACCCCGATTCGCGGTGGCTATGGCTTCGGCACGAAGCAGCTACCCTGGCCGAACGCGCTCCGTGCCTGGGTGGGCGAGGTCGATGATGCAGCGGACGCGGGCGGCGAATTCCTGCTGGAAACAAATATCGACGACATGAACTCGCAGTTCTTCGAACTGCTGACCGAGCGCCTGTTTTCGGCCGGTGCGCTGGATGTCTGGTTGAGCAACGCCACCATGAAGAAAGGGCGCCCAGCCACCGTGGTGTCCGTGATTGCCCCGGAAGCGCGCCGGGACGCCATCGAGCGCACCCTCATCCTCGAGAGCACCACCATCGGCATCCGCGCCACGCCCATTGCCCGCACGCGTGCGCCGCGCGCATTCCGCAGCGTGGCCACCCGCTGGGGCGATGTCCGCCTGAAACTGCGCGGCTGGGATGGCCGGGTCATCTCCGCCGCGCCGGAGTACGACGACTGCCTGCGCCTCAGCCGGGAGCACAGCGTCCCGATCCGCGAGGTCTGGGCGGAAGCGAACCGCTTCGGCGAGGTCTACGCCGGACAGAAGTGGGAAGAGATCGAACGCGGCAATTCCTGAGGCTGCCCTGAGCCGCCCACCCTGAGATGTCATCCTGAGCCCGCAGGTGAAGGATCTCGGCCCGCGTGCGCACCCGCAGCGACCCGGCAGCCCAGCCTCAGTCTGGTCCGGCACGGCTGTTCGCTGCGGTGCGTTGGGTGGTGGAGGGGGATCAGGCTGGGCCGAGGGGTCTCTGTGAGTTCGAGGCTGGGCCGAGATCCTTCGCCTGCGGGCTCAGGATGACAGCGTAAGGTGGATGACACAGAGGCGGCCAGCCGCGCTGCAATCCCTCAACGAAAACGAATAAACGCGATCACGATGGGCAACACGCAGAAGAGCAGGTCCGGGATCGGCCGCAGGTAGAGCGCACGCTGCACGGCTGGCCGGAAGTCATTCAGGATGGCGAGATCGACACCCAGGCGCTGGGCCAGCACCACGCGGCTGATCACCATCCCGATGACCACAATGGCGATGGCGATGGCCTGCAGGTCCGGGCCGGTGCGCCCGCGCAGGAACCTGGCCATCATCTCCACACTGCCAAAGCCCAGGATCAGCGCCCAGTAGAAGCCCCAGGCGGGTAAGAGCCCCCAGCCAACGCCCGCCAGCACGGAGACCAGCACGCCTGCTCCCGCGGCAGTGAGCACCGCCCGCGGCGCAGCCTTGCTTGCCGCGCGGGTGCCAGCGCAATCCGGGCAACGCATCCCGACCGGCGTGCGCACAGCGCAGCGCGGACAAATGGGCTTGCCACAGCGGGAGCAGCGCAGGCGTGTCTCCACGTCCGGGTGCTCCGCGCACGGCGCCGGGCCAGATGCGGTGAGGTTGAGGGGGGCGTCGCTCATCGGCAGGTGTGTAAGCCGCTAGGAGAAGCCGCCGCCACCGCCGCCTCCCCCACCGCCGCCGCCTCCTCCGCCACCACCGAAGCCGCCGCCGCCGCCAAAGCTGGAGCCACCGCTCCAGCCGCCACTGCTGCGTCCGCCACCACTGCCGCTGCTGGTCCAGCCGCCGGAGAAGGCATCACCGGCGGTGTTGAACAGATCGAAGAGGGACCCGGACGACGACTGGAGCGATTGCGCCGCGCTGTCACTGAAGTCCTGGAGATCAGGCGGGTTCCAGCTACCTCCGCCGCCCGAGGGCACAGCTCCACCGCCGTCGCCGCCGGAGGGATTCCCCCAGCCGCCACCCGTCGGCACAATCACCGTGCCGCCGTAGGGGTAATAGCCACGTCCGCGCGGGTACCCACTGGGTCCGCCCAGCCAGGGGCCAACCCCGCCTCCGCCGTACCACTCTGGCGATGCGGTCTGAACGCCGGAGAACTTGCTGACCCAGGATTGTTCCAGGCCCATGGCAATGGCGTAGGGCAGGAACGCATCGAAGATGTTCTGCGCCTGGTCCAGCTTTTCGTAGCGCTCGATCGACTCCAGGTACGCCTTGAACGCACGCCACTTCGCGGCAGCTTCTGCTCCGGCCTGCGTCTTCTGCGGCATGAAGCGCGAGATGAAGATCAGCAGCACGGCAATCAGGACCAGCGCCACCACCGGGAACCAGGCCCCGGCAGCCACGCCGGCAAACATGGTGATGGCGAGGCCGCCGCCTACCAGGGCAATGATGAACAGGAACGTCCCAATCGACTTCCACTTGTCACGCGTTGTCTGCGGCGCATGGCGGAAGAACCCTCGCTCCACCAGTTCGTCGTAGATCTTGTGGCGAATCTCTCCCTGCGCGGCCGCGAATTTGTCCTTCACGTCGGAGAGCTTGACCGTCTCCCCCGCCTTGAGGCGGGTACCAAAGAGCGCGCGCACCAGATCCTTCTCGAACGGGCGTAACGGCGCATCTGGATCGAGCAATGTCAGCGTGAAATCGCCGCCCCGCTTGAAGATACCCTCGGCCTCCTCGCGGTCGATGCGCAGGATATGGCGCCGCCCCAGATCGGCCAGGGTCGCCACGATATCGCGCTCATCGACATCTTCATCCATGAGTGCGCCGACCACACCAGGTGGCGTGTCATCGGGCGGCTCCGGCAGGAAGGCGGCCACCGGCCCGGTGACGGGATCGCGCCCCTTCGTCCACCAGGCGGCAATGACAGCCGGAATGCCCGCGACGAGGATCAGGAGGCCCAGGCCGACAAAGGCCAGCGTCCAGATCTCGCCCCGTTCCGCACGTTGCACCTCTAGCGCGTCTTCCTCGTCAATGGCCCGTTGCCAGGCCGGAGGCTGGGCATCGACGATGGGCTCAAACTGGAGACCACCGGTCAGTTGATCGCTCTGCCCGAGGTTGTGCGCTTCCCAGACCCAGGTCTTCCCGCCGTCCGTCGTGTGTTCCGCCGGATCGCTGGCGCCAGCGCCCCGGATGAAGACACTCCCCGGGTCTACGGCCTCCGGCAGCACCACGGTCAGGGTGGCGTTGTTGACCGGCGCAGATGCGGTAATCTCCCGCCCCACCCCGATCCAGTCGATCTGCTGGTACGGGGTCTCGGCGTCGTCATAGACGCGCAGCGCGCCGATGGCATCGAAGCCCAGCTCGAACGTGCGATCCTGGTTGCGTGTGGCCGGGAAACTCCAGTCGATACGGAGCTTGCCCCCGACCTTCTCATAGGTGAACGTATTCGGGATGTTCCGCGAGAACCGATTCTTCGGGACGAATTCGTATGGCTGGACCTGGTTGTCCACCACCTCGCCGACAGTGATATTCCGGATATCCTCAACCCGCGCCAGCGGAATCTCACGGAAGCCGGTCTGGAATGGGCCGCCCCGGAAGACAATGGTGTCCCGCTCGGTGACGCCGAACACGCCGTCTGGATGCACGTTCACCGTGACATCGATCGAGTCCCAGGTGACCGAGCGCGTTTGCTGCGCGGCAGCGGGCTCCGTGAAGCCACCGCCGAGCGGCAGGGCCAACGCGGCCAGCAGGGTCAGGACCAGCGCCAGGAATGGCAGCAGCCGTACGCGCGATCGAACAACCGATGGCACAGAGGTGTGAGCAGCATTCATACGGGTGAGGATAAGTCAACGGGCCACGCCCTCACCACTCTCAGCGCCCTATGGACAAAGTGCTAACCTTCATTCATGAGTCGCTCACCGGTTCTTCCGGCATCCCCACCACTTCCAGGTGACTACTCCGCGGCAGAGGCCATCACCGCGCTGAGCCGCCAGGGCTACCGCGTGACCGCGCCGCGCCGCGCCGTGGTGACGGCGGCGCTGCGGCAAAAGAAGCCGTTCACCGCCGAGCAACTCGTGGCCGAGACGGCCAGCGGTGATGGCGAATCCGGCCGCTCCACGGTGTACCGCACGCTGGAGATCCTGGCCTCGCTTGGCATCCTGAGCCGCATCCTGAACGAGACTGGCCGCCCGCTCTATATAGCCGGCGCTCCGGTTCACCGGCACCACCTCATCTGCTCCGG
>JALYWD010000190.1 GCA_030852885.1 Chloroflexota bacterium
GCAGTGGCCAGCGTCACAGAACGATCCCGCCACACACTCCCCAGGGTCACTACAGTTGCTCGCGCAGGCATCCCCGTCACACTGGGAGTAGGGAGCGCAGGAGATGGGAGCGGCGGCCTCGCACGCACCACTGCCGTTGCAGACGCCCTGTGGCTGGAGGGCGCCGCCCGTACAGTTGGCAGCGGCCCCACATGAGGCGCCAGCCTTCCGCGGGACACAGGCGCCGGGTGATCCCGCTGCCCCCTGGCAGGTGAAACATTCGCCACACGGGGGGTGCAGGCACACGCTCCACAGTCCACGGTCTGCTTGCAGTTGTTGGTGACCGAACCGCACTTGCCAGCACAGGTGGTGGCCCGGGGCCGGGGTTTGCATTTCTTCTTCTTCTGCTTTTGCTTGCGTCGGCGTCGGCCACGGGCATCGCTGTCCGCGGGATCGCGGAGCACGACAAGTCCTCCCAGCACGGGCACGGTGGCGAGCAGGCTCAGCAGGCTGCGCCGGGTACCCAGTTCGGTCAGGGCGCGGGAGAGGGCATCAAAGCGTGGAGCGTCCATCGGTCCTCCGTAGCGTGAGCAGGCAGCAGCCGTCCACCCGGTGTAGGGCAGCAGAAGGTCAAGGAGGTGTCAGCAGGTACTTGTCAGGAGCCTATTGGTTACATCCCGTCATGTCACTACCGTAAAAAGACGGTAGTGACTGGACGGCGTGATCACACCCCGGCGCGGCGAACGAGGTCGCTCATCAGGCTCGCGGCACCATCGGGGATGCCAGGGCAGGCATGGCGCTGGACCGGGGCGTCAGGCAGCGGCTCAGGAGGGGCAGGTGGCGGAGTTGGGACAGGTGCCGGTGACGGGTTGGCCGCCACACTGTTGCTCGCTATTGCCGCAGATCAGCACATCGTCCTCGATCAACACTGCGCTGCTGGTGTTGTACAGCGCGCCGCCGTCTCCATCCGCCGTGTTGTGGGTCACCTGGCTGCCCGTCTGCAGAGTGACGTTGGTAGAGGACGCTGCGATTCCGCCGCCATTGCCTCCGGCGGAGTTCTCCTCAATGCTGCTGCCGTCCTCCAGGGTCAGGATGCCGATGCCGCCGAAGATGCGGATGCCTCCGCCATTGAACCCCGCATGGTTCTTGAACACCCGGCTGCCCTGCTGCAAGGTGACGGTGCTGGAGACCGCATCGATCCCGCCACCTATGCTTTCAGCGGTGTTCTCCTCAATGCTGCTGCCGTCCTCCAGGGTCAGGGAGCCACCCTCGATGTAGCAACCGCCCCCGCTTCCTTTGCTGGTGTTGCCACGCACCACCGTGTTGTGCAGCGTGAGGGCGTGGTAGCTGATGATCGCGCCGCCACCGCCGCCTGAATTGTCGGCTGTTACCTCGTTGGCGATTACCTCCGCGTCGATCAGCGTCAGGTCACCCACGTTGTGGACGCCACCCCCTCCAAAGGCGTCTGCGCCCCGCGTGATCGTCAAGGCCTGCAGGGTCACCGGGCCAGCAGCGGTGATCGCGAGCACCCGCATCGTCGTGTTGCCGTCGAGGACCGTTTGCCCCGCTCCCGCCCCGAGGACCGTGACCGTGCGGTCGATGCTGAACCCGCCCTGGTACGTGCCGGGACAGACATGCAGCGTTGGTGTGCTCCCCTCAAGGGCGTCTCGCAGGGCTTCGCCGCAGGCCGCGGCGGACCCTGTGCAGGTCACGTCGCAAAGCTGGCACACATCGTTCACGCAGATCTCCGTAGTCGCCGGGCAGAAGTCTCCCCCACAGGCAACGCCACAGAAGCCGTCCTGGCAGACCTGCCCCTCACCACAGGCGTTGCCGCACGTGCCACAGTGGGCGGTGCTCGTCTGCAGGTCAAAACACCCGTCCTCGCAACAGGTCTCGCCCACGTCACAGGGGGTATCGCCGTTGCCGCCACAGACGCACTGGTGCCCCACGCAGTCCGGTGCGCCCGGCGCATCACAGTCATCGTCCTCGCAGCAAATCCCCGCGTAACAGGCGCCACCGCAGCAGACACCGTCGCAGTCGAGGTCGTCAGAGCAACTCGACGCACAGGCATTCCCCGCACAGTGGAGGTTGGGCGTACAGGAGACGGGGCCGGCTGGCTGGCAGACCCCGCTGCCGTCGCAGGCTCCCCGGGGCTGGAGCACCCCGTCCATGCAGGTCGCCGCCTCGCCACAGGGCGCGCCTGCCTGCGGTACGCATGTGCCCGGCGCACCCGCATTCCCCTGGCAGGTGAAGCACTCCGTACACGCTGGGCTGCAGTTGCAGGAGCCGCAGTCCACCGTCTTGCCACAAGTCTGGCGGGACTTCACCGCGCCACATTTTCCAGCGCAGACCGTGGCCTTCTTCTTCGGCTTGCAGCCCTGCTTGCCGTTGCGCTTGGGCTTGCCTTTGCTCTTGTCCTTGCGCTTCTTGTGCCGCTGCTTGCGGCGGCGTCGCCGGTCCTTGGCCGCGGTCTCCTCCGGGGCGAGGAAGGCGAGCAGGCCGCCCAGGAGGGGCACGGTGGCCAGCAGCCCCAGCAGGCCGCGGCGGGAGCCAGCGGAAGTCAGGGCCCGAGTCAGGTGGTCGAAGTGGTGGGCGTCCATCGGTCCTCCGTGGCGTGAGCAAGCAGCCATCCACCCAGCCCCGGGCAGCCGTAGCCATCTGGCGGCAGTAGGCTCACATGGCAATCACCACGCAGCCTATGGGCTCCCACGCGTGATGTCACTACCGTAAAAAGACGGTAGTGCGGGGCAAGATCTGGGGTTTTCTCACTCATCCCCTGACGACAGCGCAGGGGTGTGGGTAAAGGGAATGATTGAGCCGGACCGAGACCGCTGAAACACTCCGCCCAGGATGGCGCGTGATCCAGGATGAAAAACAACCGCCATCCCCGGCCAGGGATGGCGGTGGCCTGCGCAGTCTCGAGCCCGCCTGGTGCTCCCGGGGGTTCCTCACCCTGCGCAAGTACGCGGGAAAGGAGTCAGGAGATGCGGGGCTTTACCCCTCCGTCTTGCGGTCCTGCATCGTCTGCTCCGC
>JALYWD010000219.1 GCA_030852885.1 Chloroflexota bacterium
GGCGCGAGCGAGCGATTGATGACGAAGGAAAGGACTGCATCTCTCTACGCGGCCTTGTTGGGCGCGATGATGAAGCACCCGGGCCAAGATATAAGTCGCGTACGGTGTCCTCATTCGCTGTTCGACAGTGGCACGCAGCGGATGATCGATCCGCAGGTGTTATTCCCTGCCAGCAAGTTAGCCAGGTTCTCACCGTACTCGGTCCAACCTCGTTATCGATCTCTCAGTTCGCGTCCTGCGGGAAAGCGTGCATGTTCATCGGGATCAAGCCGCCTCAGGTCTGGGCGGCATAGCGCAGCCAGGCATTGGGATCGTAGTCCTCGCCCTTGGTGAGGATGGCCCAGAGGATGCGCAGGTGTTTGTTGGCAATGGCCACCAGCGTCTTGTGGTAGCCGACGCGACCGTGCAGATCCACGATCCATTGCTCCAGCCGGGAGCGCTTGTACGGCAGGCGTTTGAGTGCCACCTGCAGAGTTGAGCGAGCTCCCTGGGTGAGCAATCCCCTCAGGTAGCGATCGCCGCGTTTGGTGATCGGCCCGAGCACCGTCTTGCCGCCAGTGCTGTACTGCCGCGGCACCAGTCCTGCCCACGCGGCCAGCTGCCGGCCGTTGCGAAAGTCCTGGGGGTTGCTCACCGTGGCCACCAATGCACTGGCGGTCTGGGCACCGATGCCGCAGATCTGCTGGGCGCGCTGCGCTGCCTCACTGCTCTTCGCGTGGGCACAGATACGCGCGTCGCACTCGTCAATGCGCTGCTGGATCTGGCGCAGGTGCTCCAGGGTGTGCAGCAGGATGGGCCTGAACAACGGCGGCAGCTGCTCATCCTCCATCAGCTCGGGCAGGCGGCGGATCAGCACGCTGGTGGAGCGCCCGACCCAGACCCCGAACTCCGCCAGCAGACCGCGGGTGCGATTGAGCAGCGCGGTACGCTCCTCCACGTAGCCACTCTTGGAGCGATGCCAGGCCAGCACCGCCTGCTGCTCGGCCAGCTTCGGGGTGACAAAGCGCATGTCCGGCTGCACCACTGCGACGGCAATGGCCCGGGCATCATTGCGATCGTTCTTGGCGCCACGGCTCATCCGGAATGGCTCCACGTGCTCTGCGGCCATCAACCGCGCCGTGTGGCCATGCTGCCCCAGAAATCTGGCCCAGTAGTGCGCCGAGCTGCAGGCCTCCATGCCGATGACGCAGGGCGGCAAGTTCGCCGCCCATTGTGCAAAGCCGGCGAAACTCAGCTGCTTGAAGAACACGGTGCGTCCACGTGAATCCGCAGCGCACACCACGATGACTTGCTTTGAAAGATCAACGCCAACAGTAGTAATCTGAGTCATGGGAGTTCCTCTTCTTCGGTTCAGATTGCATGCTCAACACACATCAATCTTGGCACTCGATGCCGTTATCCGGTGGAGGGGAACTCCCTTATATTCGCTGCAGCGGGCGGCATTCGGCATAAAGTGCTCGGCCGCGGGCGGCCGAGCGCAGAGTGCACCCGAGCGCTGGCGCGCCCGCGTGCTTCAGGGGCATCTCGCCGTCGCTGAGCTGGGTAGTTAGGCGGCGTCGGAAAGCGCAAGCTAGTATTCGGCCCAAGAAAGTTTGTTACCCTGGGAGAATAACAATGAAGAAGGTATTGGCTCTGGCAGTGCTCTCACTCGCGATGGCAGCGTGCGAAACACCTACCGCGCAGCGATATTCTATCTCTGCTGACAACAACTCGGCGATCAAGGCGCTGTCAGTAACCTCCGTTGGATTTCGATCCTTTACGGGGCCGGAAAAGTTCAACGCCACTTGCCGCGCCCTCGGTCCGATCAAGGTTGCGGATGGTCTGAGCCACACTCAGTACATTCAGAAGGCATTTGAAGACGAATTCAAAATCGCTGGCGCGCACGCTCAAGATCGGGTGCCGCAGACTACGTTGGGCGGGGTCGTCACCAAGCTCGACTTCTCATCAAGCCAAGGCCTAACCCGAGGGTTTTGGGACATTGATCTGACGCTTGAATCTTCGAACGGAAGGACACTCTCAGTAAGTGAGCACTACGAATTCGATACGGGCTTTATTGCAAATGAAGCCTGTCGCAACACTGCTGAGGCCTTTACGCGGGCGGTCCAAAACCTTGTCGGAAAGGCCGTGAGGACCCCTGACTTCAAGGGTCTACTACTTCCGTCGGCGTCGTGACGCCGCCTAACTCTGCGCTGAAGCGGACGGGGATACATAAATTGCTCGGCCGCGGGCGACTGTGCCTCCCGCGCGGCTTGCTGCCGCGCGCCCGCGCGCTGATGCGTTGGCGTGCCGCTGCTGAGCTGGGTAGTTAGGTGCCAGGTGAGATCACCTATTTCCCGCAAGACGCCTCAGCCAGCCTGGTTCGTGGCCTTCGGTGTCGCCATTCTTCTTGCGAACTGGCTTTTGGTTAGAAGCAGTGCTTCAGAGGAAGAGGTGGCATTGGTTGATGCTCAATGCAAAGGCATTCCACTAATGGGCAAGGCGAGAACCTCTAGGTATCCGGACGCAAGGGCTTGGAATCGCGAGATCCACCGACGTCCCCCCGCTTTTGAGTAGCAGTGTGATCTAGAGTCTGACCCCGGGGAAGGAGGTTGGACTTGAAGAAGCGATATACGGAAGAGCAGATCATCGGGTTCCTGAAGGAGGCCGAGCGAGGCGT
>JALYWD010000220.1 GCA_030852885.1 Chloroflexota bacterium
CCCCAGAGCGCCGCGCCGATGACGCCGGCGTCGTAGCCGAGCGAGGCCGGGCGGAAGCGGATGCGGTCGATTTCCGTCACGCCGCTGTGGGACCGGGCCGTGGCTTCGGCCATGCGGTAATAGCGGCTGCCTGCCGGCGCCACACCACCGCCGATCACCACCACCTCGGGCGCAATCAGCGCAATAGCCCCGGCCAGGGCAATACCCAACCAGTGCCCGGCGGTGTCGATCACTTCGGCCGCCACGGGATCGCCCTCCTCCGCCACCCGCGCCACCATCACCGGCGTGATTGCACGCAGATCCCCGTGGCAGGCATCGATCAGCGACGTACTGAACCCCTGCACGATGCGGCGCACCGCCTCGGCCACGATTGCGGGCCCGCTGCACAGCGTTTCGACACAGCCCCGGTTGCCACACGTGCAACGTGGGCCATCGGGTTGCACGATAAGGTGCCCAATCTCGCCTGCCGCACCCCCAACCCCAAACACCACCTGGTTATGCGCGATCACCGCGCCGGCGATCCCGGTCCCGACCGCCGCCAGCAGGGCGGTCTCCGCGCCAGTCGCCGCGCCGCGCTGGTGCTCCGCCACGGCAAAGGCCTTGCCATCATTCAGGAGGGCCACAGGCAGACCGCTGGCTTCCGCCACCAGTGGCCCCACCGGCACACCCGTCCAGCGCCCTGGCAAATTCGGCAGGTCACCGGTAATCCCCGTCGCCATATCGACCATGCCAGGCACGCCAACCCCGATGCAGGTGGCGCGCGCTCCATCTGGCAACTCGCGTAGCGTTGCGACACCTTCGATCATGCGGCTGATCACCGCATCGTGCCCGTCTCCCCCGCTGGTGGGCAGCGAGATGCGCTCGATGATGCGGTCCTGCCCATCCAGGAGCGCCAGCTTCAGGTTAGTCCCGCCGAGATCGACGCCGATGGCGTAGCCGTACGGTAGAAAGGTCACGCGGCCACCTCACGCTTGCCTTGTGACGCCAGCTTGCCATGGTGCCTCAAAGTCAACGCAAACCTCACCCTATATTGCTACTTGCGCCGAATGCCATATGTTAGACTGTACGTACACGACACCCTTGCCCCTGCGGTGTCGCTTCCCCCGCGCGAAACCGAAGACGCCTGCTGGCCCGGAAAGCGGAGCCGGTTGGCAGACGCCTGAACGTCGAGGGAAGTGGGATGGCGCTGGCAAAACGCGACGAATATCATCACCAGTCTCCACGCGAAACGCCCACCGTGGGCCGGCCGCGGGGGGCGCTCTGGCGCTCGCTCCAGGCGGATGGCGTCGTCTGGGAAGGGCAAGTCCTGCTCGTGGGCGGAGACGTCGATCTCGCCGCCCGGATGATTGTGACACATCGCCGCGTGGTCTTCGTGCGCGGCGGCGATGTCGTGCTGGAGATACCGCGCGGCTGGCTGCGCCAGGAGCCGGTGCTCCGGCGGGATGGTGTGCTGGAGATCTTTGTCACCACGCCTGAGAGCAATCCCTTCGATGAGCCGATGCGGGTGGCGCTCCGCATGCGCGAGGGCCATCCGGCGGCTGGGCACATCATCGCCATGCTCGCGCCGGGCGGTGTCCGCCGCATCACGCCGGATACGCTCTCCGGCATCGAGCGCGCCCGGGAAGCAAGCACCCGCCCCACCTCCTCCGAAAACTTCTGGGCCGGCCTGGAAACCCCTCCCAAAACGCCCGGCGAGGCTCCGCGCAAAGAGGAACCGCTCTTCCGCACCAGCAGCGAGGCGGAGTTGGCGGACAACCACTTGCTCAGTGTCGTCGAGCCGCGGGACAAGCTGATTCGCGTCTCTTCCAACATGCCACGGGGCCAGGGCAATGCCACTGGCTTCCCAATCATGGGAATCGTGCCGCGCGATCAGCGAAAGTCTCCGTGGGGCCTTTTTCTCCGCCTGGCCGCGTTGACTATCCTGCTCGCCACCGCTGCCGCGCTGGGCGCTGGCCGCGTCCACCTCTCGCTCCCGCTGCCGAGCGGCGATACCAACGCGGTCCTCACAGCTCCTACGGAACCCGCGGCTCCAGCTACGAACGAGAGCGACGAATCGGCGGCTCCGGCGGAGGAAACACCTGCTCCGGCCTCCGCGCTGACGCCTGACGAAATGACAGCGGTAGCAATTGGTGTGGGCGGTCCTGAAACCGTTGCATCAGATCAGGCCCCCGCCCAGGAGATCGTCATCCCCACACCCGCGGTCACGGACTCCGCCGCGGCCCCGGCGGAAACCGCCCAGGCACCCGAGCAGGATGCCGCCGCGCCGGCAGCAGACACGGCTGCTCCAGAGGGAGATGCCGCCGCACCGGAGGAGGCCACGTCCGCGCCAGAAGCTGCGGCGGCCCCCGCTGCCCCGGATGAGCCTGCCGATCAGCCAGCGTTGTCGCAGCAGCCGGCCGTCGACCCCAATGCACCACCCGCGCAGGAAATCGTTGTGGGGCCGATGCGCCTCGCCATCGACACCGCTCTGCGCGACGAGAGCCTGCCGAAGTACGGCCTGCCGCCGGGTGATGGCGACTGGGTGTTCGTCCTGGCACAGGTCACCAATGAGAGCGACAAGCCCGCATCCACCCCGATGTCTGACTTCCGGCTCTTCGACCGTGGCACCGGCGCCACGGCGGAACTGGACGGCGGCACGGACGTCATTGCGGGCCTGGCCGGACTGAAACCCGCGCTTGGCGGTGGCGACACCCTGACGCTCGATCCCGGCGATACCAGCCCCGTCCTGCTGCTCTATCTGCTGCCCCCTGGCAGCAGCAATGACCTGGCGCTCCTCTTCGAGGACAACTCGATGGAGCTTGCGCCATCGCTTGAAGCCCGGTCCGCCGCCATCGCCGCCCCACCAGCTTTGGTGGAGGCGGTGGTGGAAAAGGTCGTGAATGCCTCCCAGCTCACCGTTACCGCCGCCGGGCAGTCGCTCAATGTGAGCCTGCTCGGCATCGCCGCGCCCACCACGGGCGCATGCTTCTCGGCCGAATCCACGACAGCGCTGCAGAAGCTGGTCGAGGGTCAGCCGATCTGGCTGGAGCGTCAGGCCACCGACACCCTCCCCGATGGCTCGCTGGCGCGTGACGCATGGCTCAGCGATGGCAACGGCGGCCGGGTCCTGCTGGCCGCAGAGTTACTGGAGAGCGGCAACGCCGCCCCCAACATCACCGGGCCAGATTCCCGCTACGAAGCGTGGCTGCTGGCCTCATCCGCGCTTGCTCGCACGAACGGTGCTGGCCTCTGGGGCGCCTGCCAGGCTGCCTGACGGCTGGGCGCCCGCGACCCCACTTGCGTTCTGGCGAACCGCTTGGCACCATCCCTCTCGCAACATCTGAGTTAGCGACCAACTAACCGACGCGAGAAGGGATTTTTCAGCATGGCAGAGGCCCTGACGTCTCCTCCTGGCAACGCATCGCCAGCCAGCGGCACGCACTACGACGCCATCGTGATCGGCTCCGGTCACAATGGCCTCATCGCCGGAAGCTACCTGGCCAAGGCCGGCAAGAAGGTGCTGGTCCTGGAGCGGCGCTCCATCATCGGTGGTGCGACCGTGACCGAGGAGTTGTTTCCCGGCTACCGTCTCTCCACCTGCTCCTATGTCTGCAATCTGCTGCTCCCTGAAGTGATCGCGGACCTCGAACTGGAACGTCACGGCTACGACGTGCGCCCCTTCGATCCCCAGTACTTCGTACCCTTCCCGGACGGCCAGTACTTCATGAGCTTCCTGGACGGGCGGAAGACGCGGGAGCAGATCGCCAAGTTCTCGCAGAGGGACGTCGCCGCCTACGACGCCTACTGGGAGATGTGGGACCGCATCGTGGAGCGCATGCGCCCGCTGCTGCTCCAACCCGCCCCCACGTGGGACCAGATCGAGGAGCGCTTCTCCGGCCCGCAGGGCGAGGAAGACTGGCGCACGCTGACGCGCAAGAGCATCGCCGAACTGCTGGAGGAGTACTTCGAGTCCCCTCAGATCAAGGCTCCACTCTCGACCGGCGGCGTGATTGGCGTCAACGCCGGCCCCATGACGCCTGGCACCGCCTATGTCAAGTACCACCACCTGATCGGGAGCATCAAGGGACACCAGGGTGCCTGGGGCTTCGTGCGCGGCGGCATGGGCGCGGTCTCCCGCGCCATCGCCGCCGCCGGCATCGGATATGGGTTGCAGATCGCCACCGACAGCGAAGTTGCCGAGATCGACATCCAGGATGGCAGCGCCAAGGGCGTGCGCACGGTCGATGGCCGCACCTACACGGCGGATATCATCCTCTCCAACGCCGATCCCACCCGCACCTTCCTGGGGCTGGTTGGCGAGAGCAAGCTCCCAGAGCCATTCGCGCGCGGCATCAGGAACCTGAAAATCAAGGGCTCCGTCGTCAAGCTGCTGCTGGCCCTGGGTGAGCTGCCGAACTTCACGGCCATGCCGGGCACCGAAGTTGGCCCCCAGCACACCGGCGGCATCGTCATCAATCCCTCGGTGGAGTACCTGGAGACGGCCTGGGACGACTGCAAGCATGGTCACCCCAGCCGCCGCCCGTTCATGGACTGCTACATCCAGACCGCCACGGAAGATGGCCTCACCCCCCCCGGCAAGCACACGCTGAGCGCCTTCGTGCAGTACGCGCCGTACGACCTGGCCGAGGGTACGTGGGATGAGCGGCGGCAGGAGATCGGCGACAACATCGTCGATACCCTGGCCATGTTCGCGCCAAACATCCCCGGCGCTATCGAGCACATGGAAGTGCTGGGGCCGCCCGACATCGAGCGCATCATCGGCATCACCGGCGGCAACATCTTCCACGGCGAAATCCTGCCGGATCAGATGTTCGGCTACCGCCCGGTGCCCGGCTTCGCGGACTACCGCACCCCGGTTGACCGCCTCTACCTGTGTGGCTCCGGTGCCTGGCCGGGTGGCGCGGTCTTCGGCGCGCCGGGCCGCAACTGCGCCATCGAGGCCCTGTCAGACCTCGGCGCGGACCCATGGACGGTGGCCACGGCGGCGGACTAACACGCCGCCGCGTGTCGTCTCGAGCGACGTCGAGAGACCGCGTTTGCATGTAAAAATCGGCGAGGGCTCTCGACAAACTCGAGACACGAGGCAGGTCGCGCCCTACCCGATCTTCTTCAGCGCAGATCCCTTGTGGGCGGCAACGTGATCGGTCTTGTCGCTCTTGATTTCGTACTGCGGGTCGTCTGGGGTCGCGTGGTGGGTGTATCCCTTGTAGTCAAAGTTACTGGTGTGCACCTTGATGATCCGGCCGGTCACCTGCCCGGCCTCGGAATTCCAGGTCACATGGTCCCCCACCTTGTAGAGTGTGGTCATGAACATCTCCTCTCCGGCGTCGCCTGCCCGCAACCCTGGAGACTGGTCGGACCTGACGGCCTACACCATCGGTCACTCAACCCGCACGCAGGACGACTTCATCGCGTTGCTCCGCCACTACGGCGTGGCCACGCTGGTCGATGTCCGCACCATGCCACGCTCGCGCCACAATCCGCAATTCAATCTGGAAGAACTCACTACCGCCTTGCCAGAGGCCGGCCTGGCCTACGTCCATCTCCCGCTCCTCGGCGGCCTGCGACGTGGGCTTGGGGCAGATTCGCCCAACACAGGTTGGCGCAACGCCAGCTTCCGGGCCTACGCCGACTACATGCAAACGGCCGACTTCGCTTCGGGGCTGCATGAGCTGCACGCCATCGCCCTCAAGGGGCCGGTCGCGCTGATGTGCGCCGAGGCAGTGCCCTGGCGCTGCCATCGCTCGCTCATCGCGGACGCGCTCACCATTCGCGGCGTGGACGT
>JALYWD010000244.1 GCA_030852885.1 Chloroflexota bacterium
CGCGCGGCGTGGTGGCCGCGCTGCTCGTCATTTGAGCGTACTCTGAAACGCATGATGATCCGGCAAGCGGTCAGTGTTGCGGGAGACCTCGCCGTTTACCCGAATTCCAGAGATACTTGATAGAGAACTGGTGATCAGGCGGCTGGTTGGGCCGGTTCCAGATATCGAAACATGAGGGGCATCGCGTGGCATCGCAGGTTCAATCACATTCCTCCCATTGGGGCGCGTTCGACGCCATCACCGATGCCGGCAAACTGATCGAGATTCGGCCCTTCTCCGGAGACCCGGAACCTTCACCTCTCCTTGGCAATATCCGTACCGGCGCCCAGGGCGCGGCCCGTATTACGCAGCCGATGGTGCGGCGTGGCTGGCTGGAGGATGGTCCTGGCCCGGATGCGCGGCGCGGCAGCGATGCCTGGGTCCCGGTCTCCTGGGACGAAGTCACCACGCTGCTGGCCGGTGAGTACCGCCGTGTCTACGGCGAGTTCGGGGCGCAGGCGGTTTACGGTGGCTCCTACGGCTGGGCCAGTGCTGGCCGGTTTCACCACGCCCAGAGCCAGTTGCACCGCTTCCTGAACAGCCTTGGCGGGTACGTCCGCTCCGTCAACACCTACAGCAATGCGGCTGGCGACGTGATCCTGCCCCGGGTGGCCGCGCCGATGCTGACCATGACGCAGCGCGGCACCGAGTGGGCCGTGATCGCCGAGCACACGGAGTTGATCGTCGCCTTTGGCGGCATTCCCCTCAAGAACACCTCCGTGAGCCCAGGCGGCGCGACCGTCCACGCGGTGGGTGGCTATATGCGGCAGCTTGCCGAACGGGGCGCACAGTTCGAGCTCTTCAGCCCGCTGCGCGATGACCTGCCGGAGTACACGCATGCCACCTGGCACCCCATTGTGCCGGGCACGGATGTCGCCGCCATGCTGGCGCTGGCCTATGTGCTGATCGACGAAGGGCTGGCGAACCGCACCTTCCTGGACCAGCCCACGGTCGGCTACGTGAAGCTGGAGCGCTACATCCTGGGGCTCGATGACGGGCAGCCGAAGGACCCGGCCTGGGCCTCCGCCATCTGCCAGATCCCGGCCAGGACGCTGGTGGACCTGGCACGGCGCATGGCTGGCAAGCGCACATTTATCAACACGAGTTGGTCCCTGCAGCGGGCGGAGTTCGGGGAGCAGACGCCCTGGATGGGGATTGCGCTGGCGGCCATCCTCGGCCAGATCGGCCTGCCCGGCGGCGGATACGGCTTCGGGTACGGCTCGATGCAGAGCGTGGGCACGGCGCCGCTGAAGCATCGGCTGCCGGTTTTCCCCCAGGGCAAGAACCCGGTGAGCGAGTTCATCCCGGTGGCGCGCGTCTCGGACATGCTGCTACACCCGGGCGAGACCTTTGCCTACAACGGCGAAGATCACGTCTACCCGGAGATCAAGCTGGTGGCGTGGGCGGGAGGCAACCCGTTCCACCATCACCAGGATCTGGGCCGCCTGCGTCATGCGCTGCAGCAGCCGGACACCGTAGTGGTGCACGATCCGTTCTGGACTGGCACCGCGCGCCACGCCGACGTGGTGCTGCCCTCAACCGTCAGCCTGGAGCGCAACGATATCGGCGCGGCCGGGAACGATCCATACCTGATTGCCATGCGGCAGGCAGTGCAGCCGTTCGCCTGCAGCCGCAATGACTTCGATGCCCTGGGCGATATTGCCAGCGAGTTGGGCGTGGGCGAGGTCTTCACCGAAAACCGCTGTGCCGAGGAGTGGGTGCCGTACCTCTACAACCACTGGCGCGATGGGCTGCCCGACGGCCACGCGCGTTTCCCGGAGTTCGACGAGTTCTGGGAGACGGGGTACCTGCGACTGCCGGATACCGACGAGGGGATCGTGCTCTTCGAGGGGCTGCACGAGGGGAACGGGCACAGCACGCTGGCGACCCCGAGCGGCCGGATCGAGCTCTTCTCGGACGCGATCGCCAGCTTCAACTATGCCGATTGTCTTGGTCATCCCGCGTGGTACGAGCCGCGGGAGTGGCTGGGGAGTCCGGAGCAGGCGCAGTTCCCCTTGCAGCTTGTCGCGAACAACCCGCGCACGCGGCTGCACAGCCAGCTTGATGCCGGGGAGACGAGCCAGCGATCCAAGATCCAGGGGCGCGAGCCGATGCGCATCCATCCTCTGGATGCCGCGCCGCGCGGCATCGCGGACGGAGACATCGTGCGGCTCTTCAACAGCCGGGGGAGTTGCCTGGCAGGGGTCATCATCAGCGATGACGTGCGCCCCGGCGTGGTGCAGTTGTCGACCGGCGCCTGGTACGACCCGCTCGATCCAGCCGATCCGCGGAGCCT
>JALYWD010000254.1 GCA_030852885.1 Chloroflexota bacterium
GCTTGGAGATGCCGTAGACGTTGTACGGGTCGGGCAAGCTCGATTCCGAATGCGGATCGTGCCTGGCCCGTCCCTCGCCGCCGAACACATAGTCGGTGGAATAGAAGACGACCCCCGCGTCGATTTCGGCGGCGGCACGGGCGACGTTTGCCGCACCGGTGGCGTTCACCGCAAAGGCGAGGGTTGGGTTCAGTTCGCAATCATCGACGCGGTGGAACGCCGCGGTGTTGATGACCCAGTCCGGCGCGTGCTCTCGCACAATACGGGAGACACCCACGCCGTCGGTGACATCGATTTCCCCGTGACCGAGACCAATGGCGTCATCGCCAAATGTCTTAATCAGGTCCTGGCCGAGTTGGCCGGCTGCGCCTATGACGAGCACCTTCATGCTGTGGCTCCGGCCGCCAGGGTTTCCTTCAGCCAGCGGATATTGAAGAAGCGCGGGTCCTGGTCTGGCTCTGGGCCGAAGTCGCCGCGCTCCAGGCCATCCCAGATCGTTTTGACGGCGTCGCCCACCCCACGGTCCGCGCTGAACCCGATGGCGTTCTGGATCTTGGCGCCGCTCACGTAGTAGGAGCGGGCTCCCGCGTTGTTCGAGCGGTCGCGGCGCACCCGGATTTCGGCGCCGTAGTTCTGCTCGATGACCTCAGCCACCCAGTGAGCCAGCTCCAGGACGCGGTAGTTTTTGTGCAGGAGGTTGAACGCCTCGCCCCGGATCTTCTCTTCCGGCGCGGAGAGCAGGTGGATGTAGGCATCGACCGCGTCACGGATATGCAGCAGCGGGCGCCACGCCTCGCCGTGACCGTGCACCGTAAGTTGGCGGCTCTTCCACGCATGGAGCGTGAAGACATTCACGACCAGGTCAAAGCGCATGCGTGGGCCGTAGCCAAAGATGGTGCCTTTGCGGACAAGGACCGGGACGAAGAGCGGGTTCTCGTCCGCGATGCGCAGCAGCTCGATCTCCGCCAGTCGCTTGGTCTTGCTGTAATTCGCGGTCGGCGCGATCGGCATGTCCTCCGTCATGGTAATGACGTTGGCCTCGTCCGCCGTGGTTGGCGAGTAGTAGATCGAGCAGGTTGAAGCGAAGAGGTAGCGGATGGCCCGGCCTTCGGCGCGTGCCCGTGCTGATGCAAGCTCGGCAAGCTGCCGGGTGGCGTAGACGTTGCTCTCGCTGTTCAGGGTCGGCGCGAAATCCGCCGTGGGATCGTTGGAGAGCCCCGCCAGATGGATCACGGCGTGGATATCGTTCAGCCACGCGGGATCGGGAAAGCGCAGATCGCCCTCAATCACTTGCAGCCGCTCATGCGGCGGGAAGGGGTTGCCGAACCAGAGCGTATCGACCACCCGCACGTGATGGCCGAGCGCCAGGAGCTCGGGCACAAGAACGCTGCCGATGTATCCCGCTCCACCAGTAACGAGAATCATTCCACTCTCCCCTACGTGTACCTGCGCCACTCTCCACCCCTGGAGATGCGGCCCGGAACTGCTCAGGCGGGAATCTGAGCAGTTCCGGACCGAAGCGCATAAATTGACACCACGCCGCGCTCGCGCGCTACCAGCGAGAGCTGCTCGGTGAGATAGTGTTCCAGCGCAGGGTGGTTGGCCAGCCAGGGCAAAGCCGGACTCGGGACGACCAGGAACGCTGCGCCTTCAGCGCGCAGTTCACCGAGCTGCGCGATCGCAGCTTCATCGCTGACGTCAGTGTAGTCTGCGCTGATGTGCGGCGACGGCGTTGGAAAAGCCTCGGTTTGCCGCTCACCAAGCTGGAGAAGCGCATCGTCGCCATAGGTCGCGACGAGGACGCGCGATCCGGTAGGCACGTTGTGGTCCACGATGTCGCGGATCTGGGTCACCAGCTTCCGGTGGTAGATGGACGCGGGCGCCCCCGGTGCGTGGCGGCTGAGGACGCTCCCGAGCGTGCCCATGATTTCGGCGTCTCGCTGATACTGCACCCGCTGCAACCCATCGAGCATATGCCGCATCTCGCGCTCATGGAGCTTCGCGATTTCGACATCGCGTTCGAGTTCGCTGGCTCGCTCCCGCACTGCGGCCAATTCTGCCCGCAGGTTGCCAAGCTCGGCCTCCCGCGCCGCGGCCTGCTGGTCGCGCTCGGCGAGGGTTACATCCCGGATCTGGAGGACGGCGTTCCGCTCGCGCAGGCGGCCATCCCGCTCCCGCAGAAACGCCTCCAGTTCGGCTCGGGAGGCCTCGTGCATGCGTAGCGCTGCCTCCAGTTCCGAGACGCGAGCGTCTCTACCCGAGAGTGCCGTGGTGAAGTCAGCAATGTTGCGGCGCATTGATTCGTTCTCGACGCGGAGCAGGTTGACGCGGCCTATCCCCTGCAGGACAGCCGAATCCGTTTCTGATGTCACAGCAGGTGCCGCCTGTGCATCGTCGCCTTCCCACCAGCCGGCTTCCTGGCAGAGTGCGCGGTAAGTCTCGATGGTGACTGCTGGGAAGGCGGCTTGACGCAGGTCGTCCAGGGTCTGGCGATGATGCCGCAAACCGATATTGGGGTCAGGGCCTTTGCGTTCAGCGTCCCAGCCAGGCAGACCAAGCGCGCTGACCAGGCGCTTCGCCTCTGCCGCAGGATCGACAAACCAGGCGTCAAAGTGGGTCACAAAGCGCTGATCCGGCGACGTGGCTGCCAACACGCGCTCGGCGTAGATCTGCCAGAGCGTCAGGCTGAGCGCGATGGAAAACCCGTTGCGGCGATGCAGCGACGTGACGACCTCAAGCGGGTTGCGCACCACGAGCACGACCCGCAGGGGTCCCAGCGCCGATTCCCAGAATGGGATAGTCAGGCTGGTGCGAGGATCTTTCCAACCCCAGACACCTTGCTCTGCCAGAGGCGCTGCCAGGGAGCGGGCACGCTCGCCGTGGCGGTCAAAGGCGGCGTCGGTCCAGTCCGTCGTTACTGGCGGCGGGCAATCCCAACCGGCCCCGGCCTCGTTCAGAACTTCGTCGTTGAGACTCACGAAGTCGAGGTGCTCGAAGAACCCCTCCGGGTTTTCGGAGGCAGGAGGCATGAGAGCATCGTCCGGGCCGAGATAGAGTCCGGCCTGGCTGAGGAGCTTGGCCACCATGGACGTGCCCGAGCGGTGCATACCCACAATGGCAACAGGGGTGGGAGCGCCCTGGATTGCGGTAGTGATGGTCAACGACACCTCTGCCACTCATTGAAGCAGCCACCAGACGGGGCGCGGCGGGAGCTTCGCGCATTCCTGGCGGGAAGAATCACACGGAAACCGGCAGTTGTGCCAATGCCGACGCAATCGTGTTGACGCCGTCGAGGTTCAGTGCCCGCGGTGGGGACAGAGTATTTTGCAGTTCGGTATTGATTGCGTTCCAGAGTGTTTCCGGGGAGAGTGACTCAGGGGACACCATCTGCGCAAGGCCGATGTCGGCAAATGCGGCCGCTCGAAGCTGCTGTTCGAGGGCGCCAGGCATGCGCGGTACGATAACTGGACGCTTACCGAAGCTCACCGCCTCTACGACGGAGTTGTATCCGCCCATGCTCACGACGGCGTCGGCCGCGCGAACAACGGCGGCGTAGTCCGCGTCAAACGGCACGAGGGCCACGTTGGGCAGTGCGGCGGCCAGTGCCCGCACCGCTCCGCGCTCTTCGTCCGGAAGGAGTGGGCCTTCAACGACGTACGCGAGAATCGCATCGTCATGACGGGCTTTGAGTCCTGAAAGGAACGCACGCAACATCGGACCGCCGTCGGCGCCACCTCCTGCGGACACGGCTATGAGCTTGCGGTTCCCAACACGCAATTCCTCGCGTACGAGCGTCTCACTCCGGCGGGGAGGCTGTGGCGCCAGGAACCCACAGAAGCGCGTGCGCGACGCCGCCTGGTCTGACATGGCGTACGCCGCGATCGGATCGAAGATTGCCTGTTCTCCATAGACGAGGATGGCGTCGTACAAGTCATCGAGGTACGCATACGCCCCTTCATTTCGCCAGATGTCGCGTGTTTGCTCCGGGCTGAACGTGATGTCTCGCATGAGGAGCGCAAATTGGGGCCGGGTCGAACGGCTTGCCAGCCACTCCAGCGATGGGGCCAATTCGCGAAACAGCCCACCGGGCGCGTGATCGATGACCACGACGTGGGGATCGAAGCCTTGCACGGTTGTGAGCGCAAGCGCACTGCGGAACCGAATTGTGCTGTTGTGGGAACCGGTGAAGCCCTCGGTTGGCGGCAGTGATGCGTAGAGCTCTCGCCTGGGCATGGCCGGTAGCTTCACGTAGTCGAGATTATCTGGCAACGTGAAAGCGCTTGTGTGTAATGAGCCGGTCAGCAGAAGCAGACTGTCCTGAGGGCGCAAGGCCGCATAGGCCGTTGCCACACCAAGCGTGATACGCAAGTGGCCGAGGCCGGTGCCGTCGTGGCTGTAGAAGAGCACCCGGCGCGGTGTGTCGGCTGCTGTACTGGTTTCGCTCGCTGTCGTTATCGAGGCCATGACATCAGGAAATCTCGCACAAAACGAATCGGGGAGGGCATTGCCCTCCCCGAATTCAGGTGCTTGTTGTGCGGGCAAGCCCGCGAACAACCCTGCCTTAGCTAACGAAGGCGAGGTTGTAGCTGCCGCCGGAGGCGTCAGCGATGGCGGTGCCGCCGTTGGCGGAAACATCAAGAGCGGTGGAGTTGCCGACGCTGCCGCCGTCAACCGCGACCGTGCCGCCCCAGGTGTCGCCAACGCCGATGGCGTTGCCGGCGTTGCCGCCGCTGTTCACATCGCCGATGGCAACCGCGCCGCCGTTCGCGGATGCGGTCGCGACGCCGCCGTTACCGGCAGAAGCGGTGTCAGTGTACTGCATGGAAATGCCCTCCCTAATGTGCCACCAAGGCCACTCAACCCGACCCTTGGGCAGCAATGTCAGTCGGTCCGCAACTGACATCCTTCCTGCGACCCACGAGCAAGTTACCACCGGGAGGGAGGCGTGTCAATGGGGATGTACGAATAACTCCCTCAAACGGATTCATTCTGGGACTGCCGGGGATCAAATTCGGGATTGGTCGTGGTGTTGAGGAGCAGGAACGGCAACTTGCGGAATGTGTAGCGCCGAATGAGCTCGTCTGCCGCAGCCAGGATTTCGCGATGCAAGCCGGGGTGACTCGATGCCAGACCAGACTCAGCCAGCTCGTCTTCGTCCCGTGTGACGAACGTTTCATCTGGCAAGCCGACGAGATCTAGATAGAGATCGTGCCAAACGAGCGTCGGAGGACTTCCGGCGTCGGGCTTCGATTCCAGGTAGGCGGGGTATGTGACGTTTGCGTACCAGCCACGCAGTTCACCTTCCGGGCTGAGGACGCCAAAGGCGTTGAACGGCAGCCAGGGAGAAAACCATTCGATGAGTTCGTCACCCGGATCGAAGACCAGCCCGTCAATCTCGACACGCGGGTATGTCCAGAATGCCCGGAGTGCAACCCAGTCGTCTTCTGGCGCGCGTGCCACCACGACGGCGGCGTAGCGTGCCGCCTCATCACCATCTGGATTGATCTTGACGACCGATAGGTCCTGGCCGATTTCCAGGTTCTGCCAGAGTTCTCGGCTCTCATGCGCCCGGTGGTGTGCGTCCATGACCTGCCTGGCGCTCAGGAGCGAATCATGGCAAGAACTTCAGCCGTCTTATCCCGCAGCGTGGCGGGATCGTCGGCCTCCAGGTTCAGCCGCAGGAGCGGCTGCGTGTTCGAGGAGCGGACGTTGAACCACCAGGATGGAAATCCTACCGTGATGCCATCCAGATGGTCGATCTCGGCTCCATCGGCGCGGTAGCGTTCCTCGATCCGCTTAACGACCGCGGCGGGGTCGCGGACTTCGGAGTTGATTTCTCCTGAGCGGAAGCGGCGGTCCAGCGGCGCGATCACTTCGGAGAGGGTCTTGCCCTCTTCTGAGATCATCTCCAGCGCAAAGAGCAGCGCAGCCATGCCACTGTCGGCGTACCAGTTGTCACGGAAGTAGAAGTGGCCAGAGTGCTCGCCGCCAAAGACGGCGTCCTCCTTGCGCATCGTCTCCTTGATGTAGGAATGCCCAACCCGCGAGCGAATCGGGCGGCCACCCTTGTCGCTGATCAGTTCCGGCACCCCGCGCGAGCAGATGAGGTTGTAGACAATCGCTGCACCGGGGTAGCGGTCCAACATGCGTGACGCCACGACTTCGGTCAGGATGTCGCCGCCGATCAGTTCGCCCTTTTCGTCCACCAGGAAGACTCGGTCGGCGTCGCCATCGAACGCGGCTCCCAGATCCAGTTTCTCATCGACGACCAGCTTGCGCAGGACCTCGGTGTTCTCGGGTTCGATCGGATTGGCCTCGTGGTTTGGGAACGTGCCGTCTGGCTCGAAGTAGAGCGGGATGACCTCAATCGGCAAGTCTCGAAAGACGCGAGGCACGGTTGTTCCAGCCATGCCGTTCCCGGCGTCGATGGCGATGCGCAATGGGCGGAGACGTGACACGTCGATCATGCCAAGCATGTGTTTGGCGTAGTCGTCGAGGATGTCGCGTGCTTGCAGGTCTCCGCGCTCGGAGGCTGGGACGACAGGTGGCAGGTCGCCAGCAACGACGCGATCCCGGATCAGGTCAAGGCCATCGGAGAGGGAGAGCGCGCGGGCTTCGGAGCGCGCAATCTTGAACCCGTTGTACTCGGCGGGGTTGTGTGACGCCGTGACCATTACCCC
>JALYWD010000259.1 GCA_030852885.1 Chloroflexota bacterium
CGTAGATGGTGGCCACTACGAGGCTCCCAAACGCAACTGGCAGGCCAACCCGGGTGAAGCCCCAGAACCCGATGTGCCTGCCATGACGCTCGGCAATGGAGACGCCGACCACGTTCGCGGAGGCGCCGATGAGGGTGCCGTTCCCGCCCAGACACGCCCCAAGGGCGAGCGCCCACCAGAGCGGCGTGATCTCGGGTTGCACCGCAAACGTCGCCGCGTCGAGGTGCGCCAGATCCGGGAAGAGCAGCCGGGCCACCGCGAAGGTCAGCGGGATCAGCGTCGCCACCGCTGGAATGTTGTCGATGATGGCGGAGGCGATTCCGGCAAACCAGAGCAAGCCCAACGTGGCCAGCACGACGTTGCCCCCCACGACGGACACCACCCGCTCTGCCACAGCTTCAATGAGTCCGGAATGCTCCAACCCGCCGACCACGATAAAGAGCCCGATGAAGAAGAAGATGGTGGACCACTCGACATTGACCAGCACATCGTGCGGATCGATGCGACTCAGCAGGAGGAGGACCACCGCGCCCATGAGCGCCACGGTCCCCGCCGCCACATGCACCACACCGTGCAGGAAGAAGCCAGCAATGGTGCCCGCCAGCACGATCAGGGACACCCGCATCAGGTTGCCACTGCCGGTGTTGGCCGGCGGCAACATCGCTGCCGCCGGTGTCGCGCCGGCCGGCCGCGGCGCTGAATCCGCCAGCCCACGTCCGTAGAGCCACCAGAACCAGGCGATAGCCAGGGGCAGGATCACCAGCACCGCCGGGGCCAGATTGACCAGGAAGTCCATGAAGCTGAGGCCCGTCGCGCCGCCGATCATGATGTTCGGCGGGTCGCCAATCAGCGTCGCGGTCCCGCCAATGTTGCTGGCAATCACCTGCGAGATGATGAAGGGACGTGCGTCCAGGCCGAGACTCCGGCAGACGGAGAGCGTGATCGGAGCCAGCAGGAGCAGCGTGGTCACGTTGTCGAGCAGCGCGGATGCGACCGCCGTGAAGACCATGAACCCGGCCATGAGCCGCCACGGGCTGCCGCCCAGGGCCTGGGTGGCGCGCCAGGCAACATGGTCGAAGAACCCGGTGCGGCGCAGGATATCGACGATGATCATCATCCCGACGAGCAAGCCGATGGTGTTGGCGTCGATGGACGCCAGCGCCTGCTCCTGATCGAGGACACCTGCTGCCACCATGGCCATCGCGCCCGCCATGGCGACGGTGGTGCGATTCAGCTTTTCGCTGATGATCACCGCCATCGTGATGAGAAAGATTGCCGCCGCAACTTCCGGCACCGCCCACCTTCGCCTTCTGGAACACGAAAAAGGGGACCGCCAATCTGGCAGTCCCCTCCGAGCCGTGTGGGTAGTGGGGACACGGCGCCCCGATCTCTGGGTTGCTGTCGCGATTCTACTCCGCGTCAGTCCGGGATGCAGGCCGCCGCAATCGACTCGATCAAGTAGCGCGGGGTGCGCAGTTCATCGCCCGTGACCCGCCGCTCAATGCCGGCGACCACGATGAGATCGAGCGCCGGGACCACGAAGATGTGCTGCCCGCCATAGCCAAGCGCGAAGTAGGCAGGATAGCCCGCGTTCGTGGCCGTGACCCACCACTGGTAGCCATAGTTGGCCCAGCCACCCGTCGAGTCACCGGCGCTCTGCCAGGTGGTGGCCTGCTGCGCGTACTCGGGAGTGATGATCTGCCGGCCCTCCCACGCGCCATCACGCAGGTAGAGGAGGCCGAGCTTGGCCATATCGCGCGCCGTCAGCTCCAGCCCGGAGCCCGCGCTCACTTCATCCTGCGGGGAGCGCATCCAGCCGCCCGGGCGGATGCCGAGCGGCGCGAAGAGCACCTCCTCGGCGTACTCCTCCAGCGGCTTCCCGGCCGCCTCGGCCACGATGACCCCGAGCACATGCGACCCGCCCGTGTTGTAGACATAGGTTTCACCCGGAATCCCGACCACGGGCAGACCCAGCGTCATGGCCACCCAGTCTGGCGCGTCCAGCAGGCGCTGCCAGTCGCCGTAGGCGTCCCATTGCAGGCCACTGGTCATCGTCAGCCACTGCCAGAGCGTCGTGTCTTCCACGCGGGGATCGTGGTCAGCCGGGATGCGGTCCGGGATCAGGTCACCAGTCCGCGCCTCCAGCCCGCTCAGGAGCCCCGTGCGCAGCGCGGCGCCCGCCAGTGTGCTGGTCACGCTCTTCGTCACCGAGCGCACATTGATCGGGTCTTCAGCCATGAGGCCGTTGTAGTAGCGCTCGAAGACGAGATAGCCGTGCCGCACCGCCAGCAGCGCGGAGAGCGCGGGCACCTCACCCACCGCGCGCGCATCGACGTCGGCCAGGAGCGCCGCATCGACCCCGTGATCCACCGGGTCGGCAATGCTCCAGCCATTGCTTGGCCACGGCCCAGCCGGGACCTGCGCGCGGCCGGTGGCAGGCAAGGCTGCCGCGACGCCAGTTGCCGCCATAGCTGCCACAAGGGAACGCCGCGAGCGACGATGGGAAAGGTTGGTCATTAGCGCACCAGGAATCCTTGCGAGGTGGGGTCATCCGGCTGCACCAGGAACTGATGCAGCCCGGTCACGAAGCCGCGACCGGCAATCTCGGTTTCGACGGCAGGCCGCCCGGCCACAGCCGTTTCCGCAAGAACCTTGCCCGTGAAGACCGTGTCGATCACGCTCTCGTGCCGAAACGGCTCCCCGATCCCGATCTGCCCATGCGCGTACATGTTCGCCAGACGGGCCGACGTGCCGGTGCCGCAGGGTGAGCGATCAACTGCGCCGTCGGCGTAGATCGTGATGTTCCGCCCATCACCTTCGCCCGTGCGCGGCGGCGCGGTGATGATCGTGCCGTACACGCCATGCAGTCCCGGTTCCTCCGGGTGGATCGGGTAATCCAGCTCCTGCACGGCGTACTTGATCTCCATGCCCAGCTCCGTCAGCCGCGACGCATGCTCCGGGACAACTTCCAGGCCAAGTGCCGCGGCATCGACGAGTGCGTAGAATGCGCCGCCCCAGGCGACATCGACGGTGACCGGCCCGGCGCTCGTCTCGATCTCCAACCCACGCCGGTACTGGAACGCCGGCACGTTCTGGAAGCGCACCGCCGTCACGTGCTCGCCGTCATGGGTCGCCACGGCCCGGATCAGGCCCGCCGGCGAGTCGTAGGTCACCGGGGTTTCCGCATCGCCACCTCGCGGCAGCATCCCCATCTCCAGGAGGGTTGTCGTGAGCGCGATCACCCCGTGTCCACACATCGAGGAGTAGCCCTCGTTCGTCAGGAACAGCACGCCATAGTCTGCTTCCGGCGTGATCGGCGGCGTCAGGATGGCGCCGTACATGTCGGCGTGGCCGCGCGGCTCGAACAGCAGCACCTTACGGATATCATCATGGTGGTCCAGCATGTACTGCCGCCGCTCCAGGATGGTGGCGCCTGGCAGCAGCGGCACACCGGCGGTGATGATGCGCAGCGGCTCCCCGGCGGCGTGGGCATCAATCGTGGAAAACACACGCGAAATCTGCACGGTGGCATCCTGCTTGTGATCGGCGGCGCGGCGACTCGGAACCCGGTTCGTGACCTTCTATACTAGCTGTGCGGTCCCGCTCCACTCCGCCGTCCATGGAGACCTCAGTTGACAACCATCGCCCCGTCACCGGCTTCGGTGGCCGCGTTCACCCCGTTGCCCTTGCTGGACAACGATGCCCTCGACCAGTTGCCTCCCCCGCTGCTCCTGCGCTACGCCAGTTGGCTGCGGGTCAGCGGGCAGTTCGACGCGACCGAAGCAGCCCTTACCCGGGCGCTGGAGCTGCGGGGCGAAAGCGCCAACCTGCTGGATGAGCGCGCGGCACTCGCCCTGGCGCGCGGCGATGCGCAGGAGGTGCGCACAAGCTGGGAAGAGCGGCTGGCCCGCAACCCCGCGCCCTCGGCGCGCGCCAGCTACGGGCGCGCCCTGCTGGAGCTGGGCGAGGTCGCGGAGGCATCGGATATCGCCGAGGAACTGCTGGCTGAGCACAGCCATCTGGCGACCGTGCACGCGCTCCACGCCGAAGTGGCGCTGCAACAGGGCGATATCGCAACCGCCCATACCTTCTGGTCCGGGCAACTGGCGCAGGATCCCAGCCGCATCTCCCCCCAGCTCTCCCTGGGCCGGATCGCGCTCCTGGGTGGTGACCCGGATGAGGCGCGTGCCGCGTTGCAACGCGCGCTCGCTGACCTCTCGAACCTCACGGCCGCCCAACTTGGCTCCGCCGCGACGCTAGCGGACATGTTGGGGCAGACCGGACGCAGCCAGATGCTGCGGCACCGGTTGGTCGCCCTGGAGGCACAGCGCACCGCGCATCTGGCGGCAGAGATCGCCGAGGCTCTCGGTCTGGAGAGCATCCCGGCAGCACCTGCCTCGCCTGTGGATCACGGTGTGAAAGCGAACGGCACAGCCCGACCTGCAGCTAAAGCGAGCGTAGGGCCTGATCCAGCGTCTCCTGCGTCTCCTGCGTCTCCTTCCAGGCAGCCTCAGCCCGGCGAAGTGGTGAACGCCGAAGTCGCTGCGGACGATGCGTCAACGATGACGCTCGTTCCATTGGATCAAGAGATCGCCGATCCGCGCGTGCTGGAAACCCTGCAGCGTGTCTTTGGCTTCCCTGAACTGCGGGCGGGCCAAGCGGCGGTCATCAATCAGGTCCTGACCGGGCGCGATACGCTGGCCATCTTGCCGACGGGCGCTGGCAAGTCGCTCACGTTCCAGTTGCCCTCGCTGCTGCTGCCGCACATGACGCTGGTGCTCTCGCCCCTGATCGCCCTGATGAAGGACCAGGTGGAGGGCCTTCCTCCAGAGCTGCGCGAGCGCACGGTGCTCCTGAACAGTTCCCTGGCTCCCGACGTGCAACGCACCGCCCTGAGCGACATCGCCAGCGGCCGGCCGGCGCTCGTCTACGCCGCGCCGGAGCGCCTGCGCCAGCCGGCCTTCCTGCGGGCGCTGCGCCAGGGCGGTGTCTCGCTGGTGGTGGTGGACGAGGCGCACTGTATCTCGCTCTGGGGGCACGACTTCCGGCCGGATTACCTCTCCATCCCGGCTTCCCTCCCGGAACTGGGCAACCCACCCATCCTCGGTATGACCGCCACAGCCTCCGCCGAAACCGCCGCATCCATCGAGAAGGCGTTCCGGCGCGATCTGGATGTCGTGCGCACCAGCTCTTTCCGGCCGAACCTCATCTACTCCGCCGAGCGGCTCAACCGCAAGGAGGAGAAAGCACGCCGCGTGGTCGAACTGTGCCGGGAGTTACCTGGAACCGGCATCGTCTACGTCTCTTCCCGCCGTGATGCCGACAACCTGGCTGGTGTGCTCCGCGACAACAGCGTGAGCGCCGTCGCCTACCACGCCGGTCTGGAGCGCGGCCTGCGGGAGCGCAACCAGGATCAATTCATGCGCGGCGGGGCACGCGTGGTGGTCGCCACAGTCGCCTTTGGCATGGGAGTGGACAAGCCGGATGTCCGCTTCATCATCCACCTTAGCCCCTCCACGTCGCTGGAGGCCTACGCCCAGGAATCGGGCCGCGCCGGGCGAGATGGCCAGCCATCACGCTGCATTCTGCTCTACACCTCGAGCGATCGTGGCAGCCAGACCAAACTGGCCAATCGCGATGCCATGACGCTGCCGCAGTTGCGCCAGGTCTTCGCTGGCATCCGTGAGAACGCGCGCGGCGCCTGGGCAATCTTCGACCCCTCGCGCATCATCGTCACCGGCGACCTCGATGACGACCCGGACGAGAGACCGGACCCGCGCATCGGTATCGGCCTGCTGGAGCAGGGCGGGCTGCTGGAACGACACGCCAACGCGCCCGTGACCTGGTCGCTGCGGCGCACGTCGGACGTCGAGGGCGTTGCTCCTGACGACGCCGAAGACGCCGATGTCTGGCAACGGTTTACTGCCTGGGCCCCGCTGCCAACTCAACTCGGCGAGGAGTTC
>JALYWD010000294.1 GCA_030852885.1 Chloroflexota bacterium
CCGCGCAACTCGTTGAGCGCCAGGATGCGGTCCTCGGCCTCGTTCAGTTCAACCGGGAACTCCCAGCCCTGGACCTCGAAGACGATGCCAAAAACCTTGATGCCATGCTCGCGGCACGCCGCAATGAACTCGGCGTCGTTGACGAACCCGTACATGCGCATGCGCGGCTCGATCTCGCCGAACGCCTCCTGCTCCAGGTACGGCAGCGAGATCGAGCCACCGCCCAACGCCGACCAGACCAGCACCGTCGAGTGGTAGTCAACCAGGTGCTCGACCATGCGCAGCCGCCGCGGCGGCAGGCTAGGGTGGTAGCAGTGCTGCCCCGCGAACCAGGCGTCGAAATAAACTCCGCGCTCCATTGAATACCCTCACCCCAACTCCTCTCCCGAAGCACTTGCACGGGAGAGGACCTTCGTTCACTCGATACGATGCGACATCCGGCTCTTCGGTCCCCGCGCACAGAGAGCGGAGCCAGCATGGGAAACGAGCTACCCCTTGAGGGCCCCCGCCAGGATGCCCCGGATGAACTGCTTCTGGAAGGCGTAGTAGACGATCAACGGCACGATGGTCGCCACGGCCAGCGCCGCCATCTGCAAACCCCACTCGATGGTGTAGCGGCCGTTGAAGAAGAGCACGCCCAGGGGCACGGTGTACTTCTCCGGCGTCTGCATGTAGACCAGCGGGTAGATGAACTCGTTCCAGACCCACATGAAGTAGAAGATGGCGATGGTCGAAACCGATGGCCGCGCCAGGGGCAGCATGATCTGGCTGAACATCTGCCAGTGCCCGGCTCCGTCCACCCGCGCCGCGTCCTTGACATCGCGTGGCACCGACTGGAAGAAGTTCCGCAGCACCATGACGCCAAAGGAACTCCAGCCGAGATAGGTGAAGATCAGGGCCCAATAGGTATCAAGCAGCTTCAGGATCGACATCAGTTTGAAGCCGGAGATGATCAACGCCTGCGGCGGCACCATCAGCCCCAGCAGCAGGATCATGAAGAGCGCCGTGCTGCCCCGGAAGCGAAAGGTGGCGAAGGCGTATGCCGCCAGCGAGGAAATAACCAGTAATCCGGCGACGGAAATGACTGCGATGATGAGGCTATTGCGGAAGTAGAGGCCCATCGCCCCTTCGGTGAAGACCGTAATGTAGTTGCCCAGGTACAACTGGCTGGGCAGGGCAAAGACGTTCGCAAAGATATCGGTGTTGCTCTTGAAGGAGCTATAGAGCATCCAGACCAGGGGGTAGAGGATGACCGCTGCCAGCACGAGCAAGAGCGGGTAGAGGATGAGCCCCTTGATGACGTTGGGTCGGCGCATGGAAATCTCCGGTATCCGTTGCCAATCGCCGTCTCCGCGTTGCCGGAGACCGGGTCAACCCCGCCTGTACGAGAAATCACATACCGCCAGGGTGATCACACGATGAGAACGGCCAATCCCTGCGTTATCGCTCACATCTCCTCCTGGGCCTGGAATTTCGTGACCTGGATGTAGGCGAGAACGAAGGTGACGATCAGCAGCACCACCAGGATGGCGCTGCCATACCCCACGTTGTTGGCGGTAAAGGCCTGGAAATAGGCCCAGGTCGAGAGCACCTCAGTGGCATGGTTCGGCCCGCCCTTGGTCATCACGTAGACGATCGAGAACAGCTTGAGAGCTTCAATCGAGGCCAGCAGCACGACCATGGCCACCATGCTCTTCATCAGGGGCAGCGTGATATGCAGGATGTCCTGCCAGCCATTGGCGCCGTCGACAAACGCCGCGTCATGCAGGTCCTGCGGAATGGCAATGAGGCGTGAAATGAACAGGAACATGTAGAGCCCGAACCCGTGCCAGACATCGATGGCGATCACGATCGGCAGCGCCAGGTCCGGGTTTCCCAGCCAGCCCCCCACGAACTGCTCCAGCCCAATCGCCTTCAGGAACGGGTTGATGAGGCCCAGGGACGGGCTGAGCACCAGGGTGAAGACAATGCCGACGACCACCAGCGAAATGACCGTTGGCATCAGGTAAACGCCACGGAAGAAGTTGGAGAAGGGCAGGTTCTGGTCCAGGGCCAGGGCCAGCACCAGAGCCACGGTCGTCTTCAGGATGACCGAGCCAACGAGGAATGTCAGGTTGTGCCGCAGCGACAGCCAGAACACATTGTCGTTGCCAAGCGCGCGGAAGTTCCCCAGCCCGACGAACTGGATGTCCGCGAAGTTGAATCCGGACCAACTCGTGACGCTGAGCGCCAGCGTGCCGAAGAGCGGCACGAGCAGGAACACGATGTAGAAGAGCAACGCCGGGGCGAGAAACGGGATGGCGAGCAACCACTCCGGAGCGAGACGCAACGTCCGGGCCCGTTCGGCCTGCTGTGGCGCAATGGCCGGTGTTCCCGGGATCGACTTGCTCGCCATGAAAAGATCCCCTCGTCATCGTTCCTCTCCCACATGCTGGGAGAGGAACGGTGGGCACGTCGCGCCCATACAGCCAGCGGCCCGTGGGCCGCTGACTGTATGGTCATACCTGTTGGGCTACTCGCCCGCGGCGGCCTCGATGCCGTCCTGGATCGACTGGCCGAATTGCTCCGGGGTCATCTCTCCAGTCAACAGCGCGACCACGCCGGAGTAGACCTTGTCTTCGCCGACGCCCGGCGGCAGTTCATTTTCGATCCAGGGCAGCGCGCCAGAGGCTTCGCCGACGGTCGCCCAGAGATCCTTGATGACCTGTGGCGAATTCTCTTCAACCGCGCCCGAGATCAACGACATGTTGCCGTTGCGGGCCCAGATGGCGGCAGCCTCGGGGCTGGTCATCCACTCCAGGACATCCATGGCCGCTTCCGGGTTCTTCGCCCCGGTCGGGATGGCAAAGACGTGCGTCACCGCGCCGGTCACGTCGTCAGGAGACGCGGCATCGCCGAAGCGCGGGAAAGACATGATGCCGACTTCGAACGGTGGAGGTGTCTGCTCCCAGCCGCCAGCGAACCAGCTTCCGGTCTGGAAGAAGGCCGCTTGCCCGGAGAGGAAGAGCGCCTGCGACGTGCCATAGTCATCGCTGGTGGCGCCCAGCGACAGGTTGCCACTCTGGCCCAGCGCCTGCAGATCAGCAGCCGCCTGCGTGAAGCACTCATCCGTGAAGGACGCCCCGTCCTGGTTGATCGCCTGGTAGATTGTGTCCACGCCACAGCGCTGGACGAGGAAAGCCATCCACCAGTGCTCCGCCGGCCAGCCATCGATGGCGCCAATGGAGATCGGGGTGACACCAGCCGCCTTCAGCGTGTCCATGGCGGCGGTGAACTCGTCCCAGGTCTGGGGCACCGCGACACCGTTGGCTTCCAGGAGTTCGGGGTTGTAGTAGACCTGCCAGCCCGTCGCGTAGGTGTACGGGATGCAGTAGATCTTGCCGTCGAAGGTGCAGGCCGCCGCCCCCGCGTCAGCGAGCGCGAAGCGATCCTTCACGGAATCCCACAACGGCGTGAGGTCCGTCAACTGCCCGGCTTCGGCAAAGTCGCGGGTCTGCTGGTATCCCTCGTACTGGAGCAGGTCAGGCGGCTCACCGCCGGCCAGCGCCGTGCGGATGACCGTGAAGAACTCTTCGTTGCCGATCGGGCGGTGAGTCACGGTGACCCCGTTGCCCATGCCGTTCCATGTGCTGACGAGTTCATCAATGCCGCTGGCCTCACCGCCCGCGGTGAACTCTGTCCAGATCGAGACATCACCTGATCCCGTTACGGCCACGGGTGATGCTTCCTGCGCGGCAGATTGCAGCGCGGGAGTTGCCACCAGGGGCAGAACCATCGCGCAGATGGCAATCAGGAACAGCGACAACCGGTGTCGTTTGTGGTTCGCCACGGTGCGATCTCCTGTCAGTGTGCCAAGCCGAGCCCGACCGATGCGGGAGCTGCGGCGCCAATGGACGATGCCAGCCAGAGCGGAGGTCTCGTCTCATGGTTCGTCCTACCGGTTCCTCCCCCTTTCTTCATCGTTCAACAGTAGAGTGGGTTGACGACTATTCGCCGATGATCGGGCTCAGCGCTCCAACTTCCACGCGGCCATCGTTCTTGAGGAAGGTGAACCGCGCCTCGTTGGGATCAGGCATGTCCTTGTAGCGGTTGGAATGGAACGACTGGATACGGTCAATCGCCTTGCGGCCCCAGACCGCCAGTTCCTCGCGCTTTTCTGGCTCTTCTTCCGTCAGTGACTGGATCCAGTCAGTGCCGAGACGAACGTGGGTGCGCTCGTCGGCCTGCAGGTAGTCAGCCAGCTCGGCGATACGCGTGTAGCCGCGCTTTTCCGCTTCCCGCCGCCACATCGCCAGCGTGTGCATGAGATTGGCCTCGGCCCAACTGTTGGTCACCGCGATGCGGCGCAGCGGGTCAGGATCGTTCTGCATCCACCACCAGACCAGCGTCCAGGGACCATAGCCCAGGTCGCCGCCCAACTCTTCCTCGACTGCCTTGGCCACGATCTCGATGTGCCGCGCCTCGTCCCACATCTGGTGGGCCAGCTCCATGCGCATCTCCCAGGGAAGATCGGGGAATTCGGCCAGCATCTTGCCCATGCGGTCGGTGGTCTCCACCTCGCCGTAGAGCAACTGGTGGAACTTGTGGCGGAAGCCCTCCAAAGACCACTCGTCCTCGGACTGGTAAACCTGGAAATCCTCCGGCTTGCCGGAGAACCAGAGCGGCTCCTCGACGACGGGGTGCTCGATCGGCGGCGACTGCTTGCGATACCGGTAGCCACCACGCCCCCGCTTGAGGCGGGCGGGCGCTCTCTCCTCTTCCTTGGAACTGTGAAAGGTCAGCCAGTGCGCCTCGATACCCTGGCCGGTCACGCCGCCACAGGCGACCAGCCGCTCCTCGATATCCGCCTGGATCGCGATGGCCCGCTTACGCTCCTCTGGCGATTGGGTGAGCCCTTCCAGCACCGCCTGTCCCCAGGCGACATGCGACTGCCCCATCGCCGCCAACTGGCGCATCAGGCGCACGGTCGGGGTATCAGTCAGCGGGTCAGTCGCGTCGGCGTGGTAGGCGTAGGAGCTGACGAGATGCGGCTCCAGCACGCGGTAGACCGCCACCAGGCGCGACATGACATCGGGGAGGTTCCAGACGTACTCGCACAGGTGCGCAAACTCGTCAGTCGCCGGCTCCTGGCTCGATTTCGCGGCCCGCAGTTGCTCCAGCCGCACGCTGAGCAGATCGGCAGCCTGCGCGTGGTCATAGACGTGGTAGCCGAAGGTCGCCTTGAAGGCGAGCTGCGGCGTCGTGTGCGACCACCCGCCAATCATCTCCATCAACTGGATTTCGAGGTAGCGGTAGTTGGCCAGGCGCTGCGAGTTCTCCTTGACCGTGAAGCGCCCGCCAAATTCACGCCGGTCTACGATGGGCACGGCTTTCCTCCTTTCGCATCGAAGGACTGTTGGTGCGACTCAGGCCAGACAAGGCGCGCTCAGCCTCCTTGCCGCAACGCCTGCAAACGATTTCACGACATCAGTCCTGCATCCTACCAGAGGGCGTCCATCGCGCGCGAGGCTTCTCGCGCGGCCGCCAGCGGATCATGCGCGGCCAGGTCGTTGATACGCTGGCTGAAGGGCTCCGGCATGACTGGCCCGTCGTATGCAAGATGCTGCAAGGCACGCATAAATCCGGCCAGATCGATAACGCCCGTCTCCGTGGGTAGGGTGCGCACGGTGTCGATCTGCTCGTCCCAGGGAATCCCGGCCGGAGCATCGTTGACGTGGACCACCACGATGTCGTCGTTCGTCAACTGTCCGATGTCCGCCAACGAGCCGCCCGAGGCGAAGAGATGCCACGAATCGAGCATCACGCCGACGTT
>JALYWD010000297.1 GCA_030852885.1 Chloroflexota bacterium
GCCTCACGCCGCGTGAGACCGGCCAGCGCCTGGGCCGGGGAGGCGCGGTAGGCATCGAGCGATTCAGCCGCCATGCGTCGCGCCTCGGTCACGGCGGCCGCGGGCGGGAGCGTGCGGCCCACCTCGACCTCAGCATTGAACGCCTCATCGCCCAGCGCGGTCTGGATCTGCGCGTAGCGCGTCGTGATGTTGGCATCCTCCTCGTGAAAGAGGGTGTCGCCAATCGCCTCCCGCAGCGCCAGCGCCGCGCCATGGAGCCGGGCTCCGGCGCGCGACCCCCAAGCACATGCAGGGCGTAGCCCAGCCGGTCCAGCGCGCGGGAGAGGAGGTGATGCTCACCGATGCTCTCGATGATCGCCAGGCTCTCCGTGTAGTAGGCGACGGATTCTGCTGGCTTGCCCAGCTCCACCTGGATCTGGCCCAGGTTGTAGAGATTGACCGCGACGCCAAACGTGTCGCTCAGGTCACGCGAGAGCTGGAGCGCCTCGCGGCTGAGCGCCGCGCCCCGTTCGAAGTTGCCGGCGTCGTAGTGCGCGCCGCCCAGATTGCCGAGCACGATGCAGACCTGCCAGTCGTCACCAACACGCCGCGCGATGGGCAGTGACTCCTCTTGCAGGGCGATAGCCCGGACGTGATCACCCTGGCGCTCGGCGACAAGCCCCAGGTCGTTCAATGAGCGGGAAATTCCGGCATCGTCCCCCGTTGCTCGGAAGTGATCCAGTGCCTGCGTGAAAAGCTCGTCGGCGCGGGGGAAGTCGCTCTGGTTGCTCGCCACGATACCAAGGCCACGAAACGCCCGGGCCGTGATTCCGGCATCGCCCAGCACCTCCGCCATCTCCAGCGTTTCATTCAGGAGCGAGACGGCTTCCTCGAAATCTCCCTGGTCACCGGCAAGTGCCCCGGCGCGGCCCAGCGCAATGGCACGGTCGGTGGATGGACCTGCCGGGGTCGCCGCGAGAACCCGTTTCAGCCAGGAGCGGCCCTCATTCCAGAGCGTGCGCTTCTGCCAGAACGCGCCCAGGCGCTGGGCGATGCCAAGAGCCAGCGCCGGGTCACGCGCGAGAGCCCACTCCAGCGCCGCACGCAGGTTGTCGTGCTCCAGGGCAACGCTGTTCAGCAGGGCACTGCTGGCGGAGGACCACAGGAGCGGGTCCAACTCTTCCATGAAGCGGCTGAAGTACGCCGCATGCGCCGCTCGCGCAGCCTCCGCCTCACCCGACTGTTCGAGCCGCTCCAGCGCGAATTCCCGCACCGTTTCCAGCATGAGGAGACGGGAGCCACCAGCCGCATCGTTGCGCTGGAGCAAGCTGTTGATGACCAGGTCGCCAAGGGCGTCGAGCGTGGCGCCCGGGGCGGACGCGGGCGCCGTCGCCTCGACCGCTGCTACCGAAATCCCCCCCGAGAAGACCGCCAGGCTGCGCAGGAGGGCCTGGGTCGGCGGCTCCAGCAGGTCGTAGCTCCAGGCGATGGCCGAGTGCATGGTGCGCAGGCGCTCGGGCTGATCGCGGTTGCCCCCAGTGAGCAGCGGCAAGCGGCGCTGCAAGCGCTCATGCAACTCCGGCAGCGAGAGTACGGCTCCGCGCGCGGCCGCCAGCTCGATCGCCAGGGGGAGACCATCCACGCGCTGGCAGATTGCCGCGATGAGCGGCGCATTGTCTTGCGTCAGGGCAAAGCTCGGCCGCACGGCCTGTAACCGGGATACGAACAACTCGACGGCGTCGGAGACGGCTCCCGACGCCGCATCACCGCCGATGGTTGTCGTCGGCATGCCCAGTGGCGGGACCGGCAGGACGTGTTCCCCGGAAATTCGCAGGTGGACCCGGCTGGTGACCAGGAGCTTGAGACCAGGGCAGGTTTGCAGCAGTTCCGCCAGTTGTGACTGCCGTGCTTCGCGCGCCAGTTGCTCGAAGTTGTCCAGCACGATGAGCATGGTGCTCTCGCCGATAGCGGTTGCCAGGCGCTGCGCAGGCGGCTCCGGGTCGGCATCCGGGTAGCCCATGACGCGCAGGATGGCCAATGCCACGTCACCAGCCGACTGGATCGCCGCGAGCGGGACGAAGAAAACCCCGCCGGGAAACTCGTGCCTGACCTGCTCGGCCACCTGCAGCGCGAGCCTCGTCTTGCCGATGCCGCCAGGCCCGGTCAGGGTGACTTCACGCACCGCCGGCCGCAGCAGCAACTGCGTCAGGGTGTCGATCTCCTGTGCCCGACCCACAAAGGAGGTGAGCGGCGCCGGGAAGCCGACGAGTTGCGGGGTTTCAGTTTCTCCAGAAGGCGAGGCTCCGGACTGGATGATGAGGCTGATGAGGTCGGCTTCGGGGTCGATGCTCTGGATGCCGGGCGAAGATGCGTCACTCATGCTGTGGCCTGTGTGGCGTGCTGTGATCGGCGTGGCGAATCTGAAACAAGCACGGATGTTACCGTACTCATGTGGAGATCGCTCAGTAGTATCGGATACGCCGACGCCTGATCGCGAATGACCGTCAATTGCGCCCTGGTTGGATTTCCAGAGAAGCGTCACGTTACGTCAGATCATCCGCCAGGAAATCCAGATTTCACCAATCTGCAAACCGTGGCGGTGAAGAAGGGTGCTACCGCTCCTGTTGATTTGCGACGTAAAGCTTTTGCATGGTAAAGTAATTACCGCGACTGATCGGTCGCCGCGAGGCCACGCGATTGGCCGAAATGAGGAGCACATGAGTTTTCCGGAGCGCCCTGACCCGCACGCCTGCGCCAGGCAAACGCTGTCCCTGTTGCCGTCGCTGCGGCAGTGGGTCGCCGGGTGCGTGCAGGAGGCGGGCGCCTGCGAGGGCATCAGCCTGCGGCAGGTCGCGGCCTTGCGGGGCATCCAGGAAGGCGCTGCTTCGCCAGGAGAGCTGGCGCGTCTCTGGCGCGTGACGCCCGCGGTGATTACGGGCATCCTGGATCGCCTGGAGCGTCGCAACCTGGTTCGGCGAGAGCCGGATCCTGTGGACCGCCGGCGTCAGCACCTCGCGCTGACGCCCGAGGGTGAGCAGGTGGGGCAGAACATTGACCACCTGCTGACCGGGGCGTTGGCGGACCAGCTCGCTACCTGTTCCCCCGACGAATTGGGGGAATTGCAGCGCAGCCTGCGGGTGCTGGATCGGGTGTTCGCGGAACTGGGTCCCGGGAGACCCGCGCAGCCGCCAGCGGCAGCCGATGACATGCCATGCTGGGACGATGATCCCGCCGAGTTCACGGCCATACTGGCAGCCTCCGGGGAACGACTCTAGGAGCCGTCGCGTCGCTCGCATTGACAGTTGAGTGGCAGGAGAACCATCTATGAGCTTGACATCAGCCGAAAAGGATCCGCATA
>JALYWD010000304.1 GCA_030852885.1 Chloroflexota bacterium
GGCGGGTGGCCCAGGTCGTGGGCCAGGGCGGCGACCGCCACCACCATGGGGTCGATGCCGCCGGCATCTGCGATCAGGTCACACTGGTCGTTCCGGCGCAGGAGAGAGTTGGCGAGTTCCTGCCCGATTTGCGAGACCTCCAGGGAGTGGGTCAGCCGATTGTGCGTGAGGAAGCGGTCATCCGGGGAGACGACCTGCGTCACCCGCGCCAGCCGCTGGAAGTTCGAGGAGTAGAGGATACGGTCGCGGTCCTTCTCGAACGGGGAACGCTCGTCGCCGAAAGTGCGCATGGACAGCGTCTGGTGACGCCGGTCCTCTCGCTCAGCCATATGCCGCCGGCGCCGCCGGCTCCAGGGTCAGCCGCCAGGTTGGCGTAAAGGTGATGCGGCCGGAGTCCACGAGGAACCAGACGGCCGCCCGGGCGAGATGCTCCGGGTGGCCCTGCTGCTTCAGGGTGGAGAACAGGTCCCGCGCCTGGTACGGCTGGTCGGCCTCGCGCAGCACGAGCAGGATGGCATCCTCGACCTCGCGCAGGTTGTCCAGTTCGGTCTGTGTCACACCATCTCCCACTGTTCGCCACTATCGCCATCCACAGCCATTCTACAGTGCGACTGCTGTATATACTTCACGTATATACGGCCTCATGGATTGGAGGTGTGTCTTCATGCGACAAACTGCCAAGCTCTTCACGAACGGAGGCAGCCAGGCCGTGCGCTTACCGGCCGAGTTTCGCTTCACTGGCTCGGAGGTCTTCATCCGCAAGGACCCCGAGACCGGTGAGGTGATCCTGACCGAGAAGCCCAGAACCTGGGATGGCTTCTTCGCCGCGCTGGCTGCTGTGGAAGAACCGGAGGACATCCTCGACCTTGAGGAGCGCAAACGCATGGTCCACGACCCCGATCCGTTCGCGGACATGGACGAGTGACGCTCTACATGCTGGACACGAACATCGTGATCCACGCGCTGCGCAAGCACCCGGCGGTCTTGAGACACATCGCCAGGGTGTCATCAGATGAGACGTGCATCTCGGCGATCACCGCAGGGGAGATCACCTTCGGCTTTGCGCGCAGCCCCACAGCCCACGGTCAATTCGTTGCCTATCGAGAACTTCTCGAATGCGTCGTGGTGCTTCCCTGGAATCAGATGGTGGCAGACACCTATGGGCCGCTGCGCGCCGAACTGGTGAGCGCGAGGCGCTCGCTGTCGCCACTTGACCTCTTGATCGTGGCCCACGCGCTAGCGGTCGGCGCCGTCCTGGTGACAAACGACCAGGCCATGCACCGGCTACCGGGCCTGGAAACAGAGGACTGGACCCGCAACGCCTGAGTTCAGCCGAGGTCATTTTCCGAGCCCACATAACAGACTTGGGAGACTTGAGTAAAGTTGGGATAGATGGAATGTCATGCGCCACGCTATCTGGAGGAACCCATCTTGATACAGAAGGCCCAGATTTACACCAGCCGCGACAATCAGATCGTGCAACTCCCTGCCGGAGTTCAATTCAAGGGAACCGAGGTGCTTGTCACCCAGGATCCAGACACCGGTGATGTGCTCCTGAGAGAGAAGCCTCAGACATGGGATGACTTTTTCGCCATCCGAGATGAGGCCATAGCTGCAGGCGAAGCATGCGACGATCTGATTGACTTTGACGAACGCAAGAGGACACTTCCTCCGCCGGATCCCTTCGCGGATTTGACCGAGTGACGCGCTTCCTCCCCGACACGAACGTGGTAAGCCATTTCCTGCGCGGTCACCCTGCGGTCAATCGCGCCATCGTTTCTCGTGCAGTCGAAGAGTTGTGCATTTCGGCTGTGACAGAGGGGGAGATCCGTTTCGGCCTGGCACTACGCCCATCCGAGTCTCGTTACGTTTCAGCAGCTCATATCTTCATGGACAAAGTCGAAATCCTGCCTTGGGATCGTCAGGTAGCAGGCGTCTATGGGCAGCTGCGCGCAGATCTACAGCGAGCAGGGCTTGTCCTGTCGCACATGGATCTCCTGATTGCCGCACACGCACTGGCAGTTGGCACTGTACTCGTCACGAACGATAGAGCTTTGCACCGGCCCTTGCGTCCCGCTTCGGCCTCATCCAGCCCGCAGAGGTAAAGAGACCGGCGGCAGCAAGCCCGAGCGCCGCAGCGGCGTTTCCCAACAGCGTCCGTCGTGGGAGTCGGCCGGTCTCGACCGCGAGCGTATCCATACGTTCCGGGTGCATGGTCGTCCTCCGGTTGTCTGTTGCCTACCCAGCGCAGCGCGTTGCGCAACGCGTGACCGCGCGACTGGCCCTGTGCGTGTACGCCGGGCTCCAACACAACATAACCATGCGTCCTGGGCAACGCTATCCGCAAAAAGACGGTCGTGAGTTCAGGTGACGATCATGGCGTGATCGCGGTCAAGGGATGGAGGACCGGCGCCCCGCCAGCAGACGGCATGCCCCCTACACGAGGCGGTGGTGCATCAGGGCGGCGACCGCAGCCGCACGAGAGGGGGCGCCCAGCTTGCGGCGCGCGTTCGCAACGTAGGCGTTGACGGTGCGCACTTCCAGGCCGAGGGTCGCTGCTGCCTCGCGGTCTGTCTGGCCCCTGGCGATCAGGCGCAGGACCTCCAGCTCGCGCGGGGAGAGCCTGGGGATGGCGCGCTCATCCACGAGTAGTTGCGGTGCATCCGAGACGCTGGCGAGTTCAGCGATCGCGAAGGCGACGGTATCACTCTCCTGGTGGCGACCCGCTCCCTCCACCGCAGGATGAGGCGCCGCGCCGGATTGCACCAACAACCGTTCGGCGTCGGCATAGGCCACCACCGCGACTGCCCACATCGAAGGGCCGCACTGTTCACGCTGCGGCACGATGGCCGCAAGCAGGGAGGCGGCCGCGGGACGCCCTGCGGCTGCCAGCACGTAGCCCGCCGCCGTGAGGGAAATGACCGTGGTGAGGTGGTCGCCGATGGCCTGGTGGACCCGTAGCGCCCGCGCGATCATCGCGGCAGCCTGCGGCAGGTCGCCTTCGTGGGCGTGGAGTAAGCCGAAGTCGGTCAGGGCCACGGCCGCGCCCCAGTGACCACCGTCCTCACGGTCCAGGCCGGCCAGGGCGGCGGTAAACGCTTCGCGGGCGGCAGCCGGGTTGCCCAACCGCAGCAGTACGCGGCCGGCGTGACCCTGCGCGGCGGCGGCGGCGCTCGGCACGGAGGCATCCTCGTACTGGCGGCACGCGCGCGTCAGCAGGTGCAGGGCCTCTGCCAGGTCGCCGCGTGCTTCCGCCACGAAGCCCCGCAGAAAGGTGCTGGCGGCGATGGTGACGCCGTCGCCAACCTCCTCGCCCAGCACCATGGCCCCGGCGGCCAGCGCATCCGCCCGGTCCAGGTTGCCCGCAATCCAGTGCAGGAAACCGAGCGCCATCAGGCCCCGTGCGCGCAGGGGCGCCGGCTCATCGGCTCCAGCCGCCTCCAACTGCTCCAGCCAGGCGATGCCCTCGCCAATCTGGCCCCGCAGCATCCAGTAGCCGAAGAGCTCGGATCCGAGTCGCAACCCGAGGCTGGTCTGCCGGGCGTCGATGGTCCACTGGAGCGCCGCCCGCAGGTTGGCCCACTCTTCCTCGAACGGGATCCACCAGCGGTCTGGCCGGGGCACGACGCGGTCCGCCAGTTCAACGCGCTCCAGGAGTTGGACAGTCCAATGCCAGCGCGCCCGTGCTTCTTCACCATGCTGCTGCAAGTGATCGAGCGCGTAGGCCCGGATCGTTTCCAGCATGCGGAAGCGAACCGTTCCATTGTCCTGTTCCTGGCGCGTTAGCAGGCTCTGCGCGTGCAGCGACATGACGAGGTCGAAGGGATGGGCAGCCGCGGCTTCGTCGCCATCAGCGATGTCCGCCAGCATCGTGCCGAGCAACGCCTCGGCAGCTTCGAGGGTAAAGCCCCCGGCGAACACGGCCAGCCAGCGAAACGCACGTTGCTCCGGACCGGTCAGCAGGCTGTAACTCCAGGTGATTGTCTTGCTGAGAGACTGCATTCGTGCTGGTGCATCGTGCGGCCCCGCAGCCAACAGTGGCAGCGGCCGATCCATCCGCGCGAGCAGGGCTTCCGGGGAGAGCGCGGCGCAGCGGGCCGCCGCCAGCTCGATGGCCAGCGGCAGCCCGTCCAGACGGCGGCACAGTTCCGCGATGGCCGGCGCATTGGCACTGGTTACGGTAAACGACGCCCGGGTGGCCCGCGCGCGAAGGATAAAGAGGCGGCCGGCATCAGATTGTTCGATTTCGGCGGCGGGCGCTGCAAACGGCAGGAGCTGGAAGACGTGCTCTCCAGCAAGGCGGAGCGCAATTCGGCTGGTAGCCAGCACGACCAACCCTGGGCACGCTTCGAGCAGCCGGGCGATCTGCCGCCCCGCTGGCAGCAGATGCTCCAGGTTGTCCAGCACCAGGAGCACGTCCTGCCCGCGCAGATACGCGAGCAGGTGATCGAGGACCGGGCGGTCGCCGGACTCCCGGAGGCGCAGCGCCTGGGCAATCGTTGCGCTCACCAGGTCGACGTGCGCCACGCCCGAGAAATCCACGAAGACCGCGCCCTGGGGGAAGGTCTCCTGGAGCTGGCTGGCGACAGCCACGGCCAACCGGCTCTTGCCAACCCCACCCAGCCCGGCAATAGTCACCAGACGCGCATCGTCGTTGCGGATGAGGGCGCTGACGGCGGAGATCTCGCGCTCTCTTCCGATGAATGGTGTCAGCGAGATGGGGAGGCCCTGCGGCGTCTCCAGGGTGGCGCTGCCGTCATCATGCCAACCCCCTCGGGACTGGTGCTGGCGCAGGGCCTGATAGTGATGGAGGGCGGGCAGGGATATTCTGTACGAGCTGCCCTGCTTGCAGGCGGGAAGCTGCCCCCGGGCAATGGCTCGGCGCACCGCGTGTTCGCGCATGGCCAGGTGGATCGCCGCCTCACGCGTTGTCAGATCATGCCCGTGATCCAGCGGCAATCCAGCGGGCGCTTGCTCCTCGCTCATGGGGCATTCTCGCGCAGTATCGTCCGGGCACAAAGCTACAGTTGCCAGGAAGTGCATCACTATTTTAGACACATTTTATGCTTTCCGGGATCAGAGCCTACCGTTGCGCCTGGCAGGCAGCATCCCCTCGAGCTCCAGGAGTGCGTAGTGCTGCATGGCCTGGCATTCCGTCATTGACGCAATGGTGTCCGCCACCAGGCGCAGGTGGGCGGCGTCTCCGGGCCGCGCCGGGGCGGCGGGCGGCCGGGCGTCATCACCTGGCCCAGGGAGTACGCGCAAAGGCGCTGCCATCGCCAGAAAGAGCTCGCGGACGATCTGGCGCTGCCCGGCGCGGATGGGCGCGAGCATCGAACTGTCGATCACATAGTGCCAGGTCAGCCCCTCCGTGAGCATGATCACGGCGTGCTGCTCTGGCGCGGTGCGCAGCGTCACCACGCTATCGTCGCCAGCACTCAGGCGCACCCCACCGATGGCGTCAGCCATCAGGCGATTCGCACAACGGCGCAGCGCGTTGCGGAAGCGGCGGCCATCGTCACCAGGCGTGGGACACGCTGCCAGCAGGCGGGCCAGCACCCGCGCGTAGAGGTCGTGCTGGTCTGCCGGCACACCTCGCCGCGCGAAGACGAGGTCCAGCAGCCATTGCCGCTCGGCGCTACTGGCACGTAGGTGCGCCATGGGGATATCCCCGCTGCGCACGAAGTCCGCGAAGTCATGGACCGCATAGGCCAGGAGATCGGCCCAGTCCATGACCCGCGCTTCCAGGGAAGGCTGGCGCGCATCCCCGGCGGCTCCGGCCCGGACCCACGCGAACATCTCGCACTCGGAGGCGTAGGCGCCCCACTTCCCAGGGTGGAGCGGATCTCCGCCGCGCAGCCACGGGTACTTCAGGATGCCGGCCAGTGTCGCCCGCGTCAGGTCCAGCCCGCCGGACGTGCCGCCACCGGCCAACACACAGACCGCCCGGAAGGTCTGCGCGTTCGCCTCGAAGCCGTCCGCCACCCCGGCCGTAACCAGCAGGCGATCCAGTTCGTCCTCGGCGTCGTGGCCAAAGGGTGGGTGCCCCAGGTCGTGCGCCAGTGCGGCGGCTTCGACCACGGTTGGGTCCAGGCCGCCTGCCTGCTCCGCCGCGTCACGCGAGTACGGATCGCGCAGCAGCGTTTCCGCAATCGTGCGGCCGATGCGCGCCACCTGCAGGGAGTGGCTGTGCCGGGTCTGGTACTCGCCGGGGCCGCTGGGCGCCATCACCTGCGTCACATCACGCAGCCGCGCGAACTCCGGCGCGGCCAGCAGCACGTCGCGGTCCCGCTGGAAGCAGGCAGATCCCGGCTGTTCCGCACTGAGGCCGCGCCGCTCAGCGCGACGCAGCTCAACAATGGATGAGGCGAGAGGGTGGGCAATCGACACGGGCGAACTCAACGAGATTGCAGGCACAACGGTTGTGCGGCACGCTGCCGCACAGTCAGGTTACCTACCTGCCGGAACGCGTGTCGATTCCCCGCGACGGCTATTGGTCCCGGGTGGTGACTGCGCTACGCTGCAATACGGTTCCCCGCCGCATCGAAGAAGTGCAGGCTTTCGGGGTCCACCGTCAGGCCCACGGCGCTGCCGACCTCGTAACGGCGGTTGCCCGGCACGCTGGCACGCAGCGCGCGGTCCCCGGTCATGACATCGAGATAGGTTACTGGCCCGACCGGCTCGATCAACTCGACGCGCGCGGTCAGGTCTCCGTCATTGGCGGGCGCGAGTGCCAGGTGCTCCGGGCGGATGCCAACGGTGACCCCGGCCGGGTGGCTCGCGGCAAGGGCGCGCGCGGCATCACCCGGCAGCGCCATCTGGAACCCGCCGGCATCCAGCACCGTGCGGCCGTCAGTGTTGTGCAGCGTGCCCTTCAGGAAGTTCATGCGCGGGCTGCCGATGAACCCGGCCACGAAGGTGTTGACCGGCGCGTTGTAGGTCTCATCCGGGGTGCTGTACTGCTGCAGCACGCCATCCCGCATGATCGCGATCTTGTCCGAGAGGACCATCGCCTCTTCCTGGTCGTGGGTGACGAAGATCGTCGTTTTGCCCAGTTCCCGCTGCAGGCGCTTGATCTCGGTGCGCGTATTCACCCGGAGCAGGGCATCCAGGTTGGAAAGGGGCTCATCCATCAGGAAGACGGTGGCGTTGCGCACCAGCGCCCGGCCCAGCGCCACGCGCTGCCGCTGGCCGCCGGAGAGTTGGGCGGGCCGTCGCTGCAGGAACCGATCAAGTCCGAGCAGCGAGGCGACATGGTTCACGCGCTGCTTCGTCTCACTGGCCGGGGTCTTGCGCATCTTCAGGGCGAACGCCAGGTTGTCATAGACCGACATGTGCGGGTAAAGCGCGTAGTCCTGGAAGACGAGCGCCGCGTCGCGGTCTTTCGGCGACATGTCGGTGACCGGGTGGCCATCGAAATAGATCTCGCCGGAGGTGGCATCCTCCAGGCCGGCGATGCAGTAGAGCGTGGTGCTCTTGCCGCAGCCCGATGGCCCAAGCAGCGTGACGAAGCTGGCCTCGGGGATTTCCAGCGAAATCTCGTCAACTGCCTTCACCGGGCCAAAATGCTTGCTGAGCCGGTCCAGTGTCACACGCGCCATCTGCTCAACTTACCTCCAGAGACCATCGGTGACAAGAAAACGTTCGACTTCCGGAACGCGACGAGATCCTTCGACAAGCTCAGGATGACACGGGTTGCTACCCCTTGACCGAACCAGCCGTGAGGCCCTGCACCAGGAAGCGCTGGAAGACGAAGGCCAGGAAGACCGGCGGGATGATGGCGATGATGCCGGCCGCGAAGAGCGTGCCGTAGTTCTGCGGGCCGTACTGGATCACGCCGAAGATCTGGGCAATGACGTACGTCACCGTCATGGAGTCCACATCCTGCGCCAGGATGAGCGCGAAGATGAACTCGTTCCAGGAGGCGATGAAGGCGAAGAGCCCCGCCGCGATCAACCCCGGCACCGCCAGCGGCAGCACGACCCGGTACAAGGTTTGCAGGCGGCTACAGCCATCGATGGCCGCCGCCCGCTCCAGGTTGGCCGGCACCGTATCGAAGTACGTCTTCATGATCCAGAGCACGAGGGGCAGGCAGAAGCTGACATAACAGATGATCAGGCCCTGCTTGGTGTTGGAGAGCCCGAACTTCTGGAAGAGGATGAACCACGGCACCAGGATGGCCAGGTTCGGGATCATGCGCGTCATCATCATGCCGAGCAGGGTGGGCTGCAGGAACCTGACCCGGCTGTAGCGGGAAAACGCGTACCCGGCCAGCGAGCCCAGGATCAGGCAGATCACCGTCGTGGACACCGCCACGATGGTGCTGTTCACAATGGCGTTTGGCAGCCGCTGCGCCACCAGCGGCACGCCGGCGGTGTTGGCGGTGGACGCGCCGGTGAAGACGTTGCGGTAGTTCTCCAGGGTGACATCCGGCGTGAAGTCCGGCGGCTTGCTGAGCAGGGTGGTGAAGGGCGAGACGCTGCAGATGAAGAGCCAGACCACCGGCGCCAGCGACCAGAGGAAGATGGCCGCCACCGGGACGTAAATCAGGAACGCCTTGAAGCTGCGCGCCTGGCGGGCGCTGAGACCGCCCTGCGCCCTCGGCTTGAACTCGCCTGATCCCGAAGCGCGGCTCAACTCCGCCAGGTCCATGGTGAACCGGGCGGAACGACGCTGCAGGTCTGCATCGAGGTCTTCCACGCTCGCCTCGGCCGCGCCCGCGCCCGCACCGAGGTCCTTCGGCGGGCGGTCCAGCATCCGCATATAGATGAAGGCCAGGACGAGGGCGACGACGGTGAGCAGCAGCAGAATCGCCGTGCCCTGCCCAAACTGGAAGAACCCGAAGATGGTGTTGTAGCCGAGCCAGGAGATGACGGTGGTTTCCAGGCCGGGGCCGCCCCGGGTCAGGAAGTAGATGAGATCGAAGGCCATGATGCCGCCAATGGTGGCAAGGATCAGGACGAGCTGCATGGTCGGCATGATCCAGGGCAGCGTGATGTGCCGGAACCGCTGCCAGGCAGTGGCGCCATCCATCTTGGCCGCGCGGTAGAGGTTATTCGGCACCGCCTGTAAGGCCGCGAGAAAGAAGAGGGCCGCCATCGGCGCGCTGTTCCAGACAAAGGCAATCACCACGAAATAGAGAGCCGCCTGCCCCAGGATCGGAATATCGAAGTTTGCCAACCACGGGATATAGGTATCGATAATGCCAAGCTGATAGAGCACGCCGTTGAGCGTGCCGTAGCCGCCGTCGTAGATCCACGCCCAGACGACGCCCACGACGGTACCAGACATGGCCCAGGGCACCAGCAACACGCTGCGCATGAGGCCGCGCCCGAAGAAGGGCTGGTTCAGCACCAGCGCCATGCCCAGGCCCAGCAGCACGGTGAGGATGGTGACGGAGGCCGCGAAGCGGAAGGTGACCGAGGCAGCGGTCCGGAACTCCTGCTGCACAAAGACATTGCGGTAGTTATCCAGCCCGACCCAGGCGTTCATGCCCATAGCCGGGTTGACCATGTGCAGCGAGGTCCAGACCGCGTAGACCACCGGGTAGATGCTGACGCCGATGACCACCAGGATGGTGGGCAGCACCAGCCAGAAGGCAAACCAGGTATCTCCCCGCGCCGTGCGCGATTTGCGCGCGGGCCGGGCTGCCGGAGCAATCGGTTGGTCAATCACCACCGGGTTGGTAGCCATGGGCGTCCACGTTCCCCATCTTGACTGCACACGAATACGGCTGGGAGCCAGGCGAGGGTTGCCCGCGAGAAACCCTCACCCCAACCCCTCTCCCGCGCAGCAGGTGGGGGGAGAGGGGTTGGGGGGTGAGGGTTCCTAGAAGGTCGGGTAGAGCTTCTTGGCGCCGTCCAGGTTCTCCTGCATGGTCTTCAGGGTGGTGCCAATGTCACTCTTGCCGAGCACGAAGTCCTCGACCAGCGCGAGCGTCTTGAACTCCCACTCGGGGTACCAGAGTTGCTTCTGGACGTTGCGCGGCCGGCCCAGCTCCAACTGCTGGTTGTAGAGGTCCACGTCACGCCACTCGGAGAATGAGGCGACCACGTCCGGCATGTCCATGACGGTCGTGTCCACCGTGCCCAGGCCTTCTTCCAGCACCCAGCGCAAGGCCACGTGGTACTCGCCGTCCTTGTACGCCCCGCCGAAATACTGGGCCAGGTCGTCCTGGACCTCGCGCGGGGTCTGGACATTCTTGCCAAAAACGTACATGGGCGAGATGGCCGTCGTCTCATGCGTCTTGCCCGGGTTGAGCATATTGTGCGCGTGTCCGGCAATCTTGGAGACGGATGGGTCGTTGTTCTTCTTGTGGCTGTAGTCGTCGTTCGCGCAGAAGCTGTGCTCGCCGGTGTTGAAGCGCACCGTCGGGTCACCGATCTGGAAGGCGTCTGGCGGCACGATGGCGGCGTCGTACATCCGCTTCCAGCGCTCCAGCATCTCGCGGAACGGCGTGTCGCCGTCCGTGACGGTCAGGTTGTACTCATCGTCGAAGATGTAGTCACCGTCCGAATAGGACTCGACGAAGAGGGACCAACCGAGCGCCCAGAAATCGTGCCGCCAGTACGGGACGTACGGGTTGGCAATACCGGCGCCCTGCAGCGTCTTGCACTGATCCTCGAACTCTTCCCATGTCTCCGGAGCCTTGTCGATCTTGGCCTTCTCGAAGTCCAGATCGTTGTAGATCCAGTACTTGGTGCCGGCCCAGTAGGGGAGGCCGATCATCTTGCCATCGACCGTGCTCATGTTCTCGACGCCCCACGGGCGGAGCGTCGGCTTCAGTTCCTGCACGAAGGGCAGGGCTTCGATATCGTCACGGATCCAGCCGGCCTTGTACCAGCGATTGAGCTGGTCCGTGTGGCAGTACATCATGTCCAACTGCTCGCCACCGAGGAACTTGGCGGCGATCACGTTGGCGTACTCGTACACGCCCGGAATGTCCGCGAAGGTCGGTGCTGGCTGCCCGTTCATCTCCGCCCAGATCGTCAGGTTATCGGTAACGATATCGGGGCGATAGGTCCAGACCACCACGTTCGCGCCAACCGGCGACGCCGGCAGTGGCGGGAAGTCCGCGGCAGCGGCCTCCGGTGTGCCCTGGCGGGCAGCCGCTTCGGAGAGCATGTACTCACGCACCGGGCCGGGCGCAGCCGCCGCGGCCGCCAGGAAGCCAGAGCCCAGGCCGGCCCTGGCCAGAGAGCGTCGCGAGAAACGAGAAGAGGTCATGACTCCCCCTAATCTGCTGAATCCCGTACCCCGGCACACTCCCGGGGACTTCAGTTGTGGTAGGGCGTCACGTTAGCAAATTGCAGATGATTGTGCACAGGGTGATCCTGCCCAAATGAAAGGGCAGAGATCAGCCATGGAATGGCACGAGCCGGACGTTGAGCGCATCATCTCTCGACGCCCGGCCTGACCACAGACAGCGAAGTCGGTCGTCTTCACCGGCTGGTTGTCGCGTCGCTAGCCCTCGTACACGGTCTCGCCGCCGATGATCGTTGCGCTCACCTTCAATTCAGACAGCGCCATGGGATCCACGGTGCGGGGGTCCCGCTCCAGGACGGTGACGTCTGCCAGCATGCCGGCTTTGAGCTGCCCCTTGATGTCCTCCTCGAAGGTCGCGTAGGCGCCGGCAACGGTGTACATC
>JALYWD010000316.1 GCA_030852885.1 Chloroflexota bacterium
AGAGCCAGCGAACCGAACAGCGAGCAAGCCGCCAGGGCCGTCACAATCAACCGGGAACGTCCAGCCATATCTACCTCACTCTATTGCGATAAAACGAACGGGCCGCTCCCAAATCCTATCAGCACTCACGAAATTTCGGGTGTAGCGGAGGATGACGAGCCGAGAATCCGGCGCCAGCTACTCCGGGACGTTCGTGATTTCCGCAACCCGCGCCACGATTTTCTCCTGGTGCGGGGAAACCGGAATTGCGCCATTCTCCCAGTCAAACGTGGGAACCGGGTGTGCTCCTCCCGTGTGCGGTAATACGTCTTCACTCGCATCGAGTTTCAGCGTAAGGGCTCCGGCTCCGTCCCCAATTGCCACAAGGTCCTGCATGAGCTGGCGCAGGTCGCTGTTGTCCGGATCGAGTTCCAGCCGTAAGCCGAGCTGTACAACAAGGTTGCGGTACTCGACGGCGGGAACGGTGCTGCGAGAAGTCAACGTGCTGCTCCTTTGCTGCGACATTGAAGAACGTCGTGGCGCAATCGCTGCCGGCAGCGATACCTATGGCGCAGAGCGCTTTCGCGCGGCCTGGCCAGTCCACGTCAGGGCTTCGACCCCGGAGTTGAGAATCTCGGCCAGGCCCGAGACTGCCAGGATGCCGGCGAACAAGCGGGTCGGGCCGGGCGCGATCTGCATGCCGTAGAGCATTCCGGCGGCCGCCCATGTGCCCACGCAGGTTGGGCATGACACCAGTTCGCCAAGAGCCTTCTGGACACCCGCACCATCGGCGACGACGTTCTCCCCCGCGTCGTACTCATCCGGCACGGTTTCCGTGATCGGTGCGCGTAGCGGTTCTGTTACGCGGTCGTAGGCGGCGAGGCGCCCGGCCCGGTATGTGGCCAGGCTCAGGAGCGCCAGGTCGGTGGGCGTCACCGCGAAGCTCTCCAGCTTGCGGCGCTTGCCCAGGACAACCGCCCCAAAGAGACTGGTGAAGATCCCGATCAGCGACACATACGTGAGGCGCTCCTGGGCCTCCTGCGATTGTTGCTTCCCTGCCATGCCTTACCTCCACTCCTGCTCTCGCTGAAGCTGACCGATGCCGACGGCGCACCCGAGCACCGCCAGGGCGCCAATCGTCGTCACGATCCGCTGCCGGTTCTTGACCGCCAACCATTGCCAACTCTTCGATCGGGCAACTGCATCAAAGTTGCCGTGGGCTCCGAAGTCCCGGTACTCGTCTGCCGCGTGCCAAAGGTTTACGGGGTGCTCGCGATCTGCTGGCTCCGCTGTCTGCTGACCGGAAAACGCGGTGCGTGCGAGATAACGATCCAGCAACCCCGGGATGACCTTGTTGCCCCAGATGGCCATCGTGGTGGATGTGCCGACATTGACCTCACGTGGGTGATGGTCTGCTGCCCAGACGATGGCGTCTGCCGCCAGTTCCGGTTGATAGATGGGCGGCACGGGCTGTGGCTGATGGGGGAGCCGGTTCTTCATCCAGGTGAACTGAGGCGTGTTGAGCGCAGGTAGTTGGACCATGGTGACCTGTACCTCGCGCTCATCGTGCAGCAATTCACAGCGCAGCGACTCGCTGAACCCCTGGATGGCGTGCTTGGCCGCGCAGTACGCGGATTGCAGCGGGATTCCCCGGTAGGCCAGCGCGGAGCCAACCTGGACGATGACGCCAGCGTTGCGAGGCAGCATCCGGCTCAGCGCAATCTGGGTTCCATGCACCACGCCCAGGTACGTCACCTCGGTCACCCGGCGATAGTCCTCACTCGCCATCTCGCTCACGGGGGAGAGCACCGTGACCATGGCGTTGTTGACCCAGACATCGATAGGCCCCAATGCCGCTTCGATTTCGTTCGCGGCGGCTTCCAGCGCGACGGCATCCGAGACATCAGCAGCCACCCACATGGCGCTACCGCCTGCGTCCGTGATTTCCCTGGTGGCCGCTTCCAGCCCGGCGGCTCCCCTGGCAATCAGGCCGACCGCATCTCCCCGCGTGGCAAACGCCCGCGCGGTTGCTCGCCCGACGCCAGCGGACGCGCCGGTAACGACAACGACGCGAGACGCGCGTGCTGACCTGCTCGTCATCAGGTCGTCTCCTTTCCTCCAGCGACTGAGGATGCCTCGGCCTCGCGCTGCTTCTGCACGATCAGGCAGGCGCGGAGATATTCCGCGTGGCTGAATACCAACGGGAGATTCCCGAGCAACTCCCGGGTTGTGGGATCGACCTGCTCACTCAGGATGCCTATGTCTCCGGTCAATGAGGCCACCTGATCGAGGATGGCCTGGGCCTCCTCCAGGCGGTTGCTCATGGCCAGCACCATCGCCAGCCAGCACGAGCAGGGCAGGAACGCGCCCTCACGGGCCTCGACCGGGCCATCGATCCTGTCGCGGCTGCGGTACACGAAGCCGTTCACCGAGAGTTCGGCCTGGATTCGCTCCACCGTGGCGGTCACCTGCGGGTGATCGACAGGCAGGAAGCCCATGAGCGGGATCAGCAGGGCCGAGGCATCCAGCGAGTCGCTTTCGTAGCACTCGGTAAAGGCCTGTCTCGCTGCACTCCACCCGTTGCGGAGGACATCGTCGTGAATAGCGTCTCGGACGCATCGCCATTCATTCACTCGCGCCGTCGCCCCGATCCGCTCAGCAATGCGTATGGCCCGGTCGAGCGCCACCCAGCTCATCACTTTGCTGCTGACGTATTGCCGCTCCTCGAGGAGTTCCCAGAGGCCGCTGTCGGGAAGCTGCCAACGGTCCATCGTGTAATCCGCCGCGCGGCGGACCATCGTCCAGTGGTCTTCCGTCCACTCGCCGCCGCACTGGAGATAGGTCAGCGCGCTATCGACGAAGAAGCCCAGGGAATCGAGTTGCCGCTGCCCGCAGGCGCGATTGCCGGTGCGGACCGGGCGGGATTCCCGGTAACCTGCGAGATCCCAGCGTTTGTGCTCTGGCAGGTCGAGTTCGCCGTCCACGCCATAGACCACCTGCAGTGGGGATTCGGTGGAGGATCCGTAGGTGGCCAGGCAATCCATGTAGCGCCGGCCGGTCTCCAGGTCACCGATCTGGGAGAGCACCGACACGCACAGGGCGGCATCGCGCACCCAGGCATAGCGGTAGTCCCAGTTGCGGTCTCCACCCAGGCGCTCTGGCAGGGAAGAAGTTGGCGCCGCCACTGGGGAGCCCGTGGGCGCGTACGTCTGCAACTTCAGGATCAGCGCATGGCAGCGGTGCTGGCGAAGATCGGTTGCCGGGTGCGGCAGAGATTGCACCCAATCCTGCCAGTAGCCGGTCGCTGCTGCCATTTCTGTTGCCGCGCGAGATGCGCTCCAGGACTGCTGGCTCTCTTCTCCCCAGGCCAGGACGCTCCAGACAGTTTCGCCCGCAGCGAGAGTTGCCTGGAGTGAGACACCTTCGGGAGCCGGCTGGGTGTCGTGGCAGGTCCAGAGGGTCAAGGATCGCCCCTCCACGGACATTTCCACTCCCAGAGGCGCACGTTGCAGCGGAGCCGGGGTAGCGAAGTTATTGCGCGGCCGGTAATCCATCTGGACCTGCACCGACCCGTGCGTGCAGCGCAACCGGCGCAGGATGACGTGACCTTCCGGGCCTCCCTCTGTCTCCCGCCGGTCATCCCAGGGCCAGGCCATCGTATCGGTGAGCTCCAGGCCGCCGGCTGGCAGTTCCCATGACGTCACCAGGGTCATGCTGTCCGACTCGTAGCGTTGTGTTCCCGGACCAGGCTGAGCCGGTCCCATCCGCCAGAATCCGCCGCGCGCAGGATCGAGTATGGCGCCAAAGACTGGCGTGCCCGCATAGTGAGGCAAGCAGTACCAGACGATTGCCCCGTCTGCCGCTACGAGCGCGGCGCTTCGGCGATCGCCGATGACCGCGTGATTTGCGATTGCCAGCGGCCCATCATACGGGTCATCAATCGCCATGCTTTCTCCGTCGTGTTCCGCCATGCTGGGCAGCGCAGCCCTCCACGATGGCTCATCTCACCGTGAAGGTCGCACTGCAAGACCGGACCCAGGGCGGCGCCCACCTTATCCCGCAGGACTGTCTTCGCAGATCGGCCCAGTGCCTGACGAGAGAACGCAAGAACGCGGCCTACGCTCGTGCCGTGAGCAAGTTCGAACGGCACTGTTGGTACGCCGGGAGGAATTTACGATGCGGGCGCAGCTCTGAGAAAGTCCTGTAGCGCCGTCGTGAGTTCGTCGGGCGCTTCTTCGGCCATGTGGTGGCCGCAATCCAGGACGACCTCGCGCACGTTATCGGCCCACAATCTCCAGATTCCCAACGGGTCTTCGTAGAGATCCCCAAGGTCATCCCGTTTTGCACGAATGAAGAGCAGGGGGCACCCGAGCCGACAGCCCGCACGCGCATCCTCGTCGTCTGCCGCCCGATCAACACCCAATCCGGCGCGATAGTCTTCGCACATGGCGTGAACGGTGGCCGGGTTGTGGATCGCGCTCAGGAAGTCCTGGTAGTTCTCTTCACCCATGGACTGGCGGTCCGCGGCATACCACGTTTCCGGGTCCGCCAGGATGA
>JALYWD010000326.1 GCA_030852885.1 Chloroflexota bacterium
ACCCCTCGCTCTATTACGCAACTGGTTGCCTTACCATGCGTGAGCTGACTTGCGGAAGGCTCGTGGCATCGTTCCATGGATATGGGAAAGAGCGGCGTGCATGAGTTTGCGCATCGGGATTGACGTCGGCGGGACCAACACGGACGCCGTGCTGATGGATGACTTGACGGTCATCAGCAAGATCAAGACGCCAACCACGGTCGATGTCACCGGAGGGATCACGACCGCGCTGAAACACGTCCTGGAGAGCTCCGGGACCGCGACGGGCCAGATCGCGGGCGTGATGGTGGGCACCACGCACTTCACGAACGCGGTAGTAGAACGGCGTCGCCTGCAGCCGACCGCGATTGTGCGGCTGGGTCTGCCGGCCACAAAGGCGCTGCCGCCCTTCGTGGACTGGCCGGATGACCTGGCCGATATGCTGGGCCGGCACGCCTACCTCTGCCACGGTGGCTATGAGTTCGATGGCCGCATGATCTCGCCGCTCGATCTCGATGAGCTGCAGCGGGTGGCCGACGACATCACGGCCAGGGGCCTGACAGCGATTGCCATCTCCTGCGTGTTCTCCCCCGTGAACACGGACATGGAACAGCAGGCGGCCGAGTTCTTCGCCAACGCGGTGCCAGGCGCTTCGGTCACGATCTCCAGCGAGATTGGGCGAATTGGCCTGCTGGAGCGCGAGAACGCCGCCATTCTCAACGCGTGCCTGCGGCAACTGGCCCGGCAGACGGTCGAGGCGTTTCGGCAGTCGATTGCCGAGACGGGCATCTCGGCGCCGCTCTACATCACCCAGAATGACGGAACCCTGATGAGCGCCGACTTCGCCGAGCAGTACCCGGTGCTGACCTTCGCCTCCGGCCCGACCAACTCCATGCGTGGCGCGGCGTTCCTCTCCGGTCTGAAGGACGCAATGGTCGTCGATATTGGCGGCACAACGAGCGACGTTGGCGCCCTGACACACGGCTTCCCGCGTGAGGCTTCCGTAGCGGTCGACATTGGCGGCGTGCGCACGAACTTCCGCATGCCGGATGTCTACTCGTTCGGACTTGGCGGTGGCTCGCTGGTACAGGCGGATCCGCTCAAGATCGGCCCGCGGAGCGTCGGGTATCGCATCACGGAAGAAGCCAGGGTCTTCGGCGGCGAGACGCTGACGACGACGGATATCGCCGTAGCCTCTGGATCGGCAGACATTGGTGATGCGTCACGCGTGGCGGACCTCGATCCGGCGCTGGTCGCGACGGCCATGGCGCGCATCAAGGAGATGATCGAGTCCGCCGTGGACCGCATGAAGACGAGTGCGGAGCCGATCCCGGTGATCGTGGTCGGTGGTGGCAGCATCCTTGTCTCGTTCGATGTCGCGGGTGCGTCTGAACTGGTCAAGCCGCCGCACTTCGAGGCGGCCAACGCGGTCGGCGCGGCCATTGGCCAGATTTCCGGTGAAGTGGACCGTGTCTACTCCCTGGAGGGGCGCTCGCGCAACGAGGCCATCGACGACGCCAGGGCCGAGGCTACGGAGAAGGCCGTGGCCGCCGGCGCTGAGCCCACGACCGTGCAGATTGTTGATGTGGAGGATGTGCCGCTGACGTATTTGCCGGGCAATGCCACGCGCATCCGCGTCAAGGCCGTGGGCGATCTGGCACTCCAGGGCCCGTGCCGCCAGCATAGCTGGGATCGAAATGAGCGGACGCCATAGCCGCGGCAACGGATGGTGGTGCGGGCCCCCGCGCTACCCCACCAGCGCGAGGTCGGCTTCCTCCAGCAGCGTCAAGTCCTCGTGGATCGGGTGGGTGAGGTGCATGGGAATGACCAGCGGGCTGCCGGTGCGTGGGTCCAGGGTGATTTCGGCTTCGACGCCGAAGACCGTGCGCAACATGTGCGGGTTGATGACCTCACGCGGCGTGCCCTGGGCCGCGACCCGGCCATCTTGCAGAACGACGAGATAATCAGCGTAGCGAGCCGCCAGGTTCAAGTCGTGGAGCACCATCACCACCGTGCGGCCCAGTTCGTGGTTGAGGCCGCGCACGATATCGAGCAGCGCGATCTGTGCGGCAGGGTCCAGGAAGGTTGTCGGCTCGTCCAGGATCAGGACCGGCGTGTCCTGCGCCAGCGCCATCCCGAACCAGCAGCGTCGCTGCTGACCGCCGGAAAGCGTTTCCAGTGGCCGGTCCCGCAGCCCGCAGAGATCGCACTGCTGCATCGCGGCCTCGACGGCGTGCTCATCCTCCCGCCGCCACTGGCGCAGCAGCGTCTGATGCGGGAGGCGCCCGGCTGATACGAGGTCTTCGACCAGGAAGCCGGCGGGGGTGTTGACGCCCTGGAGCAGGAGCGCCAGGCGCTTCGCAAGCTCCTTGTGGCTGCCCGAGCGCACGTTCTCACCATTGAGCTGGACCGTACCGGAGCTGGGTTGCAGCAGCCGGCAACACGCGCGCAGGAACGTGGACTTGCCGGAGGCATTGGGGCCGATGATCGCGGTCACGGCGCCGGCCGGCAGGTCCAGCGAGAGGTCGCGCACGACGAACGCGCCACCGTACCCCGCGCTGACCTGGCGCGCCGAGAACGCTCCGAAGGCAGCAAACTCCGAGGCGCGCTGGGGCGATTCCCCGCTGCGCGGCACGTAGAAGGGATGGTCCACGCCATCTGGATAGGAGATGTCGCAGGGGACACCGTACAGGCGGGTGAGCGTTTCTTCGGTGATGACCTCGGCGGGTGTGCCCTCGGCCAGGATCTGGCCGTCGTCCATGGCCACGATGTAGTCACTGACGCGGGCAGCCTCGTTGACATCATGGAGCACCATGACGACGGTGCGTCCTTCGTCCCGGTTGAGTTGCTTGACGAGGTCCATCACCTCGATCTGGTGGGCCAGGTCGAGATAGGTCGTTGGCTCATCGAGGAGCATGAGCGGTGTTTCCTGGGCCAGGACCATGGCGATCCAGGCGCGTTGCCGCTGGCCGCCAGAGAGCTGGTCCACCGGCCGCTTGCGCAGGTCCTGCATGCCGGCGAGAGCGAGGGCCTTGTCGACCGCCAGTTGATCCTGTCGCGTGGGTGGCTGGAAGAAGGACTGGTGCGGATAGCGGCCCCGGTGCACCAACTCTTCAACCAGGATGCCCTCAGGCGGCGCGGGCTGCTGCCCGAGCAGACCCATGCGGCGCGCGACTTCGACCGTGCTCCAGTTGTGGATCTGCTGGCCATCGAGCACGACGCTGCCCGAGCGTGCAGGGCGCAGGCGCGCGAGCCCACGCAGCAAGGTCGATTTGCCACAGCCGTTCGGGCCGATGATCGTGGTGATCTGGCCATCCGGGATCGCGAGCGTCAGCCCGCGCACAATTGGATCATCACCGTAATCGATGGAGACGGCTTCCGCGGCAAGGCGGGTGACCATGAGCTAAACCCTCGTCTGATTGCGGTAAAGCAGAAACAGGAAGTAGGGCGCGCCGACGGCGGCCGTGATGGCGCCGACCGGCAGGCTGACTGGCAGCGCGTGCTGCGCGATCATGTCTGCGCCCAGGAGGAAAATGGCGCCGATCGTGGCGGTGAAGAGCATGCCGCTGCTCGAAACAGGGCCGGTGAGCATACGTGCGACGTGCGGCACCATGAGGGCCACGAACGCGATCGGGCCAGCCACCGAGACGGCGACCGCGGCCAGGCCGCAGCCAACCACGATCAGGCTTAGCCGCAGTTGCTCCAGCGGCACACCCAGGCCGCGTGTGACGTCGTCGCCAAGCTGCATGGTGCGCAGGAGCCGGGCCAGGATGGCAGCGCCGGGCACGAGCACGGCGACAGTGGCGGCCAGCACCACGACATCCCGCCAGTTGCTGCCGGTCAGCGAACCCATCAGCCAGAACTCGGCCGGGCGCACGATTTCGACCGGGAACTTCACGGTCAGGAAGGTGATGCCCGCGCCAATGGCCGCGCCTACGCCAATGCCGACCAGGATGAGGCGGTCCGTATCGACGCCGCTCTTCCAGGTCAGCATGTAGATGGCCGCTGCTGTCGTCACCGCGCCAATGAATGCGGCAATCGGCAGCAGAGCGGCTGGCTGACCGGTGACAATCCAGAAGACCGCCAGCAGGCTGGCCCCGGCATCGATACCGATGATGTCCGGCGAGACAAGCGGGTTCCGCACTACGCCCTGGAAGAGCGCGCCAGCCACCGCCAGGCCAGCGCCGATGAGGATGGCGCACACGATGCGCGGCAGCCTGAGCGTGCGGACGACGAAGACCTGGTCCTCTGTGCCGATGCCCCGCACGGCGGCCAGTGCGTCGCTGAAGGGCATACGGTAGCTGCCCAGCGACACCGCCCACAGCGCCAGGAAGAGGATCAGCGCAACTCCAACCAGCGTCAGGATCATGACCCGGGGATCGATCCTCAGGGCGACCGGACCGCTGCGAACGGTGACGCGCAGCGGCGGACGAGCCTCGCTGCGCCGGGCCTTGGGAGCGGTGGAGGCGCTCACGCTGGCCGCCCGCCCTTCTGCCGCGCCAGGAAGACCATGACGGGCGCGCCCACAAGCGCCGTGACGATACCGACTTCCAATTCCGCCGGCCGGGTCACGATGCGGCCAACGATATCCGCCGCCACCAGGAAGATGGCGCCGTAAATGAAGGACGCGGGCAGGATCCAGCGGTAATCCGCGCCGACGAACGTGCGCACCATGTGCGGCACGGCCAGACCGACGAACCCGATGGGCCCGGCGATAGCCACCGCCGCTCCGGTAATGACGACAACGAGGACGGAGCAGATGAGGCGGGTGCGCCCGGTGCGCATACCGAGGGACTGGGCCGTTTCTTCACCCAGGCTGAGCACGTTGAGTTGATGTCCCAGCAAGACGCAGCCACCCGCCGCTCCCAGCAGGAAGGGGAGCAT
>JALYWD010000458.1 GCA_030852885.1 Chloroflexota bacterium
GGGAACTGCGGAGCGCTACCTGAGAACTCCAGTACGACCGCCACCACAACTCCCAGCAGCGCGATCGTCGAACTGACGACGCGGAGGACGGATCCGCAGATCGTAAGAATGCCATGCACGGAGAGGCGAACCGCACGGCATATGAGTGCAGTTACGGCGCAGACGAAGATCGCAGCAATGACATGCGCTGGCCGACCTTCCATTTGCACTTCGTCGATGTCCGGCATGGCGCGTCTCCACTCCGACTCCGGTCCGGGGTCCGACCAGCAGGCTGCAAGTGGCTGGACTTACCGGCCTAGGCTGCCCGCATTATGAGAGCACGGCCCAGTTTCCGCTATCTACTTTGCTCCATATTTCGGAGCAATGACCATGCCCCAATCCACGCTGCGAAAGACCCTGCGAACCCGCGGGCACCGCGCCCTGATTGTAATCCTGGTCTCCACCCGCCAGCAGGTGGGCCTCACACAGCGAGACTTGGCGGCACGGCTTAAGCGCCCTCATTCCTTTGTTGGGCGTATGGAGGCTGGTGAACGTCGAATCGACGTAGTGGAGTTCATCGAGATCGCACGCGCCTTGGAGGCTGACCCACAGCAGCTCTTTGCGGAGCTCCTCAAGTGACTGGCCCTGCGAGCCAATGAGTCCACGAAGCTGACTTGGCAGGCGTCGCAGTCCGCCTCTCCGCCTTACCGTTACCGTTACCGGCACTACCCCACCGCCCCAAGCTCAGATTCCGAGCGGAATCGGGCACTTTTACCGCGAAACCCACGCTGACAGCCTTACCGGATCGTGAAAATCTCGGACCTGAGTGACAACTCGTCCCGAAACCACCGGAACCACACATCATGAGTAGAGCCTGTCATGACTACCCAATCATCGGCCCCCGGGGCGGACAGCCCTCCCGTGGTCACTATTTCGAAGTGGGTCAATGAGCCCTGCCCACCTTGGGCTGAACTTCTCACCTCCCACGAGGCGGCACGCCTGACAAGGCGCCACCGCTGGGCGCTTTCTGCCTTGGCGCTGATGGGGCACTTTCCCAAGAAGCTTCGGTATCGTGGCAAAAACCTCGGCTGGATTCGCAACGACGTCGAATGCTGGCTGGTCAGGAATGATCGCCGGAAGCCGGGCCCAACTGGAATGAAACAAACTAGGTGTTCCAGCCGGAAGTGCCGCCGAGTCTTTGTATCGCGGGTAACGCCCCTGCAGCGACTCCTGTTTCAGGATCGCATCGACAAGCCAAGTATGTTTGGCCTGCGAAACCGGCCTTGCGGCCCCATTAGCCGCACAAGTGGGGAGGACGTCAAATGACTACTGGGCCGCAAACGCTCGACAACGAAGTAGGGGAAAGCACTGCGAGCCACTCTCGTAGCCATCATCCCGCCCCGGCATTCTTCCGCCTGCGCGACGTTCTTCGAATAACTTCGCTCAGCAGGCCGACACTCTATCGACGCATAGCAGCGAATCGTTTTCCAGCCCCGGTCCATTTGGGAGGTCGCGCATGTGGCTGGGCAACCACTGAGCTTCAAGCATGGATCAGCAATCCGGAAGGCTATGGTGCCGCGAAGGCCGATAACACACCTACTCTTCAAAAACGGGGCCGCTCACGTAGGTACGCGTAGCGCCTCAGACAGGCCTTTCTGTTTGTTCGGTAAAAGAACGCTAATACTCGCAACTCGCTGAGGGAAAAACGCGGCGTTCAAGGAACCCGACCTATCCTAAACAATGCAAATAGCGGCACCAAATGAGCGCGCGCGGCCTCTGTCGTTCCGATTGCACCCGCCCGTGGGCCGCGCAACGTCAAATGAAACCCCAAGCCTCCTGAAGCTGCAAAGACGTTCCAGATCTCGCGGTTTGGGTCAAGCTCATCTCGAACACATACGTCAACACCGTTGACGGGCACGATTACCGGATTCCTACCATCCGGGAGGATGGGATTGCGGACATACCCCTCGCAATTCGCAAGCATCGATCGAAACAACTCACCCGAACTAGCCAACAGCTGCGCAAACAGCGCCCGTGCGTCTTCTCCAGCGTCGTCCGGACTCAGTAGCGAAAGTGCATAGGGAGAGTTGCTTTCCAGAACCTTGATCGTGAACTCATAGCCCGAGAAACGCTCTCCCGTCTGCCCAAAGCCTGCCGACACGCCAAACGCACCCGGGTCGCAGTGACGGTACGTCTCCGCCATATCGTCCACAGTGTGTGCCGAAGGCAACAAGGCCAGCAAAGGCTCTAGCGTGCCGCAAGGCATGTCCAAGAGCTCTGATGAAGTAGTCACTGACTCAACAATCTCAGCCTCAGAGTCGTCGCCAGACTCAGGCCGTCCTTCGCAACTCCAAAGCAAACTGCAGCCCAGCGCAATTAAAGCAGTCCTGGCAGTTCGACGCACTGATCTCCTCCGATAGCGCTATAGCAACCTTCAGAAAGGGTAATCACCACCTTCTCGCCATACCAGCGTCCATTTCTACGAGAACTTGACAGTAATCGCCGTCACCCCTGCTTTGAGTTGCGCGTGGTTTCATCGTTGGCTCTGCGTTGCTGCCGAAGTAATTGGTCAGGTCGAGGCCTCCGCCCACTAAGGTTAGGCGTTGATCGAACCATTGTGTCCGGATCCCCCGCTTCGCGCAGGGTGACCTCGTCCGGATCGTCGAGCGCGCCCCTTATCCGTTCAGTGCCAGCAGGGCATCTGCACACTCTTCGTCTGGCGTGGAGCCGCTGAATCCCACCACGTCCGCAATGAAAGCAGTGTTTTGCGCGAGGCGGTCGGTGAAGAACAGATCCGCTAAAGCCAGTTCGTAGGCGTGCCCATCGGCCTAGATTCCGGGCGCTGGGTCTGGCTGAGAGCCTGTAGCACGATGTTGCCGTCGACACCCAACCGGACCGTGCTCTCCTCCTTCGCCGCCAAGGCCTCCTCGATCTTCTCGCCGATGGACTGGCGCCGATACGCGTTTTCGCGCTGGTAGGTGCCAGTTTTGCGCGCACCAGTTCGGAGAGTCGCTTTATCTTGCAACTCGATCCGGTTGATCAGCTGGGCACGATCATCACTGTTTTCAGGGCTTCGCTGCATACTGCCGGGTGGTTCAGCTGCCAAGGCAGTCGCAGCCCACCTGAGAGTAGCGATCTGACCCAAGCTACTACGCCAAGGTTGCGCATTCTCCAGTCTCCACCATGCCCGACATGGACAACAGGGCATAGGACCAGCGGCGCACCGTTGTCGCAAAGGCCTCGACCCTCGCTATGGCGGTTCAACCGCCATTCCGCAACTGCCGGGAACGGATAACGGACCGTACCTTGGCATGCGAAGCCGACAAGTGATTGTCCCGAGAAATTCTGTGTAGCTACGCAGGATCCAGAGAAAGCGCGCAAACCCAGCGCGACATGTCGGCTTCCGCGGAGGCTGGCTCATGGGAAACCGTGACCGTCGGCGCGGTCCTACGAAACGTTGGCTCTCAAACAAGTTCCGCGCCCGTACAGCCCCGGGTATTCTCGCTTCCCGCCCCTTCCCCACCGCCGCGAGGACGCCCCCATGCCGCATCAGATGCATCAAAGGACGATCGAAGCATGCAATGCATGTGCCACCGAGTGCGAGCATTGCGCTTCCGCATGTCTCGGCGAACAGGACCCCAAGAAACTCGCTCGCTGCATTGCCCTAGATTTGGACTGTGCCGCGATGTGTCGCCTCGCGGCGGAGTTGATGGGCCGTGGCAGCGAGTTCTCGGCCCAGACCTGTGAGTTGTGCGCCACCGTGTGCGATTCCTGCGCGGAGGAATGCGAGAAGCATTCCATGGAGCACTGCAAGGAGTGCGCGACCGCATGCCGTGCCTGCGCGGCCGAGTGCCGCCGCATGGCGCAGACGCCAGCCAAGGATTCAGAGCGCGCATCGGCACACCATTGACCGACGCGGCCCGGATTCAGTTGCTCACCCGTTTTCTCACCCAACATTGAAAAGAGGAGCACGTATGGAGACCACGAGCCGTATTGCCGCCATTGCACTGGCCATCATGCTGCCACTCGGTATCGCATCTGCGGCTGATACCAATCGGGGCGGATCGACGCAAAGTCCTCCCGCAGGGCAGATGGGCCACTCCGAGGGTTCGATGAAGATGCATCAGGCCATGACCAATATGGCCAACATGCAAATGAGCGGAGATCCCGACCAGGACTTCGCGCAGATGATGATCCACCATCATCGGCATGCCATCGAGATGTCGCGTGCACAGCTTGAGCATGGCAAAAACGCCGTGCTCAAAGCCCAGGCACAGAAGATCATCGAAGAGAGCCAGAAGGATATTGCAGCCCTTGAGGCCGCCGCAAAGGCTAAGTAACAGGCGCAGGCCGGGGGCATGCAGACAAGCCGCCCTTTTTAAGGAGCGCGACAATGAAGATCAGCGGCAAGACCGTTCAGTCAGTTGTGATGAGCGCTGTCGCACTCATCGCCTGCGGCGGTCTGACATCGCCGGTGTGGGCGGATCAGCCTGGGCGCGGCAAGACCGCTGGCTTCGAGGTGAGCTATCTGAAGTTCATCATTGACCATCACTATGGGGCGCTGAGGATGACGGAGCTTGCGGCAGGAACCGATCCGAACCGCGACCCGACCCTCTCGGAGATGGAGGGAACGTCGCCCACACCGGGCAACGCGATGACCAGCCCCAAGGCCGCATCGTCAGAGCTGAAGTCCATGGCCAGACGCAACAACCGCATGCAGCGCGAGGAGATCATGGAGGCTCAGGGCTTCCTCCGCGAGTGGTACGGGATCGAGTATCAGCCCAGGCTCGCTTCGATCAGTCGGCGGCAGATCGCGCTTCTCGAGCAGGCGCCCGCCGGTGAGCGGTTCGATCATCTGTTCATGGAAGTGCTGAGCAGGCACCACTTCCTGGCGCTGGAACCGAGCGCGCGTTGCGCGGTCGCTTCAGACATCGCGCATCCGATGCTGCAGCGCTATTGCTTCGGCATCGTCCATATGCAGACCAGCGACATCCAGAACATGCGCGAGATGCTCTGCCAGGACTTCCAGATCTGCGATTACCAGCCCATCGTTGGCCTCAAAGGCCGCCACTCGGGTGGTGACGGCCACAGCCACCTCGATTCGGAGACCGCCGTCACGATCGAATGAGGATTCTAATTTCCACGTGCCGGCGGCACCGCGGCGATGGCCCACGCGTTGGAGGGGTCACGCAAGGTGCTGCGGGAGAAGTCGATGCGGAAGCGTGATCTTCAGTGCGCACTCCCGGCCTGCAGAGAGGATGGCGCCACGGCGCATGATCGGTTCGCTGGCAAGGGCCGGCGCAAGGTTCTGAGGAGTCTCGTCGCATTGAGTGGCGGTGTCACCTTGGGTGGATTTCTGCCACCCTGGGCCGCCAGCTTCGCGCAGGGCATTCCACCGGCAATGCCGAGCCTTGCTGGCAATGACATCGAACTGCGGATTGCTCGCACCAACCTGACGGTGGACGGCAGGGCGAGCCACGCCATCGCGATCAACGGCACCATCCCGGGCCCGCTGCTTCGCCTGCGGGAAGGCGAGCGGGTACGGCTCTCGGTGACCAACGACCTGAATGAGGACACCTCCATCCACTGGCATGGCGTGCTCGTGCCGTTCGAGATGGACGGGGTTCCGGGCGTAAGCTTCCCCGGCATCCGACCCGGGGAAACATTCGTCTACGAGTTTCCGATCATCCAGTCAGGCACCTACTGGTACCACAGCCACTCCGGGCTGCAGGAAGCGCAGGGACACTACGCGCCCATCATCATCGATCCGGCGGGGCCCGATCCGGTGCAATCCGACCGCGAGCACGTCATCGTGCTGTCCGATCACAGCGCCATGAACCCACACCTGATCTTCCGGCGCCTGAAGCAGCAGGGCGGCGTCTTCAACTACCAGCGGCAGACCCTTGCGGGGCTGCTGGCGGGGCGGGACCAGACCCTTGCCGAGCGCATCGAATGGGCCAGGATGCTGATGGACCCAACCGACATTTCCGATGTCACCGGTGCAGTCCTCTCGTTCCTGGTCAATGGGCATGGGCCAAAGGACAACTGGACGGGACTGTTCAGGCCCGGCGAGGTCGTTCGGCTACGCTTCATCAACATGGCTGCGCAGATGATGTTCAATGTGCGGATCCCGGGACTGAAACTCACCGTGGTCGCCGCCGATGGCCAGAACGTGCGTCCCGTCGAAGTCGACGAGTTCCAGATTGGCAATGCCGAAACCTACGACGTGCTCATCCGTCCGGAAGAGGATCGCGCCTTCGCACTGATCGCCGAAGCCGTGGATCGTTCCGGCATGGGTCGCGCCACGCTGGCGCCACGGCCGGGCATGACAGCGGAGTTCCCGGCCCTGCGGGAGCGGCCGCTGGCCACCATGCGGGACATGGGGATGGACAGGTCCGCTCATGAATCGGGCGATATGGATCACTCGAGCTTGGCGGGAATGGATCACGGCCCAGCGACTTCCGCCAGTGAGATTCCGCCAGGCATGGCCCCGCCCAAGGCGCGAGGTTCTGATGCCATGGGAGCCATGGGCGGCATGACGATGAACATGCGCGATCCGGCCAAGGCTCCGCAGATCGCGCTCGGCCCCGGCGTGCAGATGATCGCGCCCATGCCCATGGACCGCACAGGAGAACCCGGCCAGGGAATGGAGAGCGTGGGCCATCGCGTACTGGTGTATAGGGACCTGATCGCGCTGGAGCCCAATCCGGACCGGCGTGCGCCATCGCGTGCACTGGAGATCCGCCTCACCGGCAACATGGAACGCTTCATGTGGGGCTTCGACGGCCGGAAATTCAGCGAGGGCCCGCCACCCTACTCCTTCCGCGATGGTGAGCGGGTGCGCATCAAGCTGGTGAATGACACCATGATGACGCACCCGATCCACCTGCACGGCCACTTCTTCGAGCTGGTCCACGCGCCGGTCGGCCATCTGCCGCGCAAACACACCGTGAACGTGCTGCCGGGCGGGACGGTGACGTTCGATGTGACCGCCGAGGCAGGAGACTGGGCCTTCCATTGCCACATGCTCTACCACATGCATGGCGGCATGTTCCAAGTGTTCAAGGTACGACGGGCAACCGGAGAGTCCGGGTGAGAACTTTGGTGGCGACGGTCCTGATGACGGGCGGCTTCGCGACTGCCGCGCAGGCGCCGGATCCCCATGAGGCCCACGGCGTACCTCCTGCGCAGGGAATTCAGCCGCCCGGCGCCACGCAACTGCCGCACACGGAACACGCGGCATCGCCGGCCGATGACGAACACGCCGGTCACGGCGACGCTCCATCCAGTGGGGACGACCATCACGATGGTGCGCCCACCGGTTCGGCTTTGCCGGTCGGGAATGCTGCGGCTCCGGAGATCATCCCTGACAGCGCGGCGGACCGGTTATTCGGTCGGGCGCAGATGGATCGCGCCCGGCGGATATCGGAGAAGGAGCACGGCGGGGAGCGGGTCTCAAAGGTCATGGCGAGCCTGCTGGAGTACACCACCGCGGGTGAGGACGGCGGATACCAGTGGGAACTTGAAGCCTGGTACGGGGGCGACACCCATCGCCTTGTCGTGAAGTCCGATGGAGAAGGCATTGTTGGCGAGGGGCTGGAGACGGTTGACGTACAGGTGATCTATTCCCGCGCGGTGGCGCGTTATACCGATGTGCAAATGGGACTGCGCTACGACATCGAGCCGGACGGGCGTGCGTATGCGACGTTTGCGGTCGAGACCCTGTTCCCGTACTGGTTCGAGGCCGAAGCCGAGGTATTCCTGTCAGACCGCGGTGATCTGCTCTCGCGGCTTGAAGGGTCTTACGACCTGCGATTGACGCAGCGGTTGATCCTGCAGCCGAACCTGGAGCTGGATTTATCCGCCCAGAACATCAACGACGCCGGAATCGGCTCGGGACTATCATCATCCAGGATCGGCCTGCGGCTCCGCTACGACATCCGTCGCGAGCTCGCGCCCTATGTTGGCATCGAGTACCAGCGCCGGTTCGGCCGGACTGCCGACATCGCGCGCGCGCAGGGCGAGGGCGCCGCCGACACCATGGCCGTGATCGGGTTCCGCGTATGGTTCTAACATAGGAGGCGCGCTCCGGAAGCCGATATCCGGTTAAGGTGAAAGGAAGGCAGTCAGCACCGCGGTAGCGATCAACACCGCCGCGATGATCCACCATTCGAGCGTGATGCTCAGGCAGAAATGCCGGACCGGTCCGGCTGCGCCGCCCGCCAACGCCGGGCCAAGGCGCCACCTGTTCCATGCGGCCAGCGCCATCAGCAGGCCGAACGCCAGCAGCTTGCCGAGCAGCGTCAGCCCGTAGGGACCCGTCACGGCCTGCCAGTCCGGCAATAGATAAAACGCCAGCAGCAGCCCGGCCAGCAAGATCAAGGGCACGGCCAAGCCCGCCACGTGCGAGAACTTCGCAACGATGGCGACCGCCTTGCCGCCCTCCTCCTCGCGCACGACTTGCAGACGCGGCAGGAGCGAGCCGAACCAGAACGCGACGATGAGCACATGCAATGCGACGGCCGGCGCGAGCAGCCAGCGCGCCGGACCACCCGCAGTGTGCCCGACGAGCGCAAACGAGGCGGACAGGAGCAGCGCTGCGGCCGCCATCAGCGGCTTCCCTGCCCTCGTTGATGATGCGAGTGCCGCGCACAACAGCCCGAGTGCAAGAATGCGCACGGCAGCCACTTTGGCCAGTGGCGTGGAGAGCGCAAAGGCCTGCAGATCCCAGTCCGTGAGTCCCGAGAGGCTGCCTGCCATGCGGGCAGCTTCCAGCAGGAACAGCGCCGATACCAGTATCAGTGCCGCAGTGGTGGCAGCGCGTGCCGCTCGCCGGATCCGCAGCCGGGAGTTGCCTAGCGCGGATCCGAAGATCACCAGGAACAGCGCGGCGCCGGTAGCCTGGGCCATCGCGATGAACGACAGCCCGCGCAACGCTGCGGACAGGTAGTCCGGCAGCACGATCAGTGCTGGTGTTCGGGACTGCCCGCCGGCTTCTTCTCGGGTGAAGGCCTCGCCGTCGCAGCGGGTGCGCTGGGATCGACAGTGAAGGAGAACTTGCCCGACACCACGTGCCCGTCCTCACCGGCCACGCGCCAGTTCACTGTGTAGTCGCCGGCCGTCAGGTTGGCCACCGGCACCGAGACGTGCTGAGTGGTCTTTGCGGGCAGCGGTGTGAGCGGCCTGGCCGCGGAGGTACCCTGCTGTAGGGTCAGCGCCGTCACGCGTGCCGCCTCGCTGAAGTGCAGTTCGATGGCCACGGGTGCTGCCACCTTGCCCTTGTCCACCGGCACGGAGGACTCCAGATGGGTGTGTGCCTGGGCCAGCGTCGCTGCCAGCAGCATTGTGCCCGCCAGTACTGACTTAATCTTCATATCTGCTCTCCTCGTGACATGTCGCCCGACTATCGGTCGGCTCTATGCTCTTGAACCTCAACGTCCGCTTAACCGTGATCGTGTGCGGGGCCGGTGTGCGGCGCCGCATCCTGCCGGGACTCTACGCGTCGCGCCTGCGTTCCTGGCGGATGCTGGTACCAGCCTGGATCGGCATAACCCGCGGGCACACGGTCCCGGACCTTCACCACCGTGAACATCCCGCCCATCTCCAGGTTGCCGAAGGGACCAACGCCGCCCATCATCGGCAGCGTGTTTTCCGGTCCTGGCATCTGCGCGGCATGGTTCTGATGCTCGGCCATGCCGTTCCCGCCCATGACCATGTAGCCACCTGGCAACAGGTCATCAAGACGCTGCGCGATGCCGGCCTGGTTGACCCCGATCGCATTGGGCAGCTCATGGCCCATCGCATTCATCGTGTGATGCGACTTGTGACAGTGGAACGCCCAGTCCCCCGGTTCGGTCGCTGTGAACTCGATGTCGCGCGTCTGGCCTACGCCCACCAGTTCGGTGACTTCGGTGCGCCAGGCCGCGCGCGGCCAGCGGCCGCCGTCGCCGCCGGTGACCTGGAACTGGTAGCCATGCAGGTGCATCGGATGCTCATGCATCGACAGGTTGGCGATGCGGATGCGTACGCGCTGTCCGGTTCGCACGACCAGCGGATCGATCGCAGGGAACACCTTGGAGTTGAACGTCCACAGATCGAACTCCGTCATGACGGCTGGATCCGGCCGGTAGGTGCCCGGGTGCACCGCCCAGTTGTGCAGCAGAAGCGCGAAGTCCCGATCCACGCGTGCCGTACTCGGAGCGCGCGGATGGATGATGAGCAGACCCATCATCCCCAGCGCCATTTGCACCATTTCGTCGGCATGCGGGTGGTACATGTGGGTGCCGTGCTGGCGCAGCGTGAACTCGTAGGCCCAGGTCTCCCCCGGCTGGATGTGCGGCTGGGTGAGCCCACCCACGCCATCCATACCACAGGGCAGCAGGATGCCGTGCCAGTGGATGGTTGTAGGCTCGGGCAGGCGGTTCGTGACGAGGATGCGCACCTGATCGCCCTCGACTGCCTCGATGGTCGGACCTGGCGTGGATCCGTTGTAGCCCCAGGCCTTGATCCTTGAGCCGGGCGCGAACTCGTGTTCTATCTCCTCGGCGATCAGATGGAACTCCTTCACGTCATCGACCATGCGCCAAGACAGGCTGCGGCCGTTCAATGTCGTGATGGGTGTGCGCCTTGGCAGCGACTCGGTTGTTGCCGGCGAGTTTCTCGCCGCGGAAGCGTATGCGTCAGCGGGCCGGGAGCCACCGGCCCCAGCCTGAGCCGTGTGCGCAGCGTGATCCGACGCCTCCTGTCCTCGGACGGCGCTGCCGAGCGTGGCTGCGGTGGCACCCACCAGAATGTCGCGTCGTGACACATTCATTGCGTCTCTCCAATGCGTTCAACCATGGGTATGTCTGGCATGACAGCCTCTTCGGCCGCGTTCATGACCGGCACGATCCCGCCCAGGGCGCGGGCGAGGTCCGTGCGCGCAATCGCATGCTCGCGCAGTGCCTCCACATAGCCCTGCCACGCATCGATCTCCTGCCGACGGGCCTCGATCAGCTCGAAGGCGCCCACCAGCATGAAGTTCTGACGCTGCTGTGTGAGTTCGACAATGTGCTGCTGCAGGGGCAGCAGCTGATCGCGGTACTCCGCCGCATTCTGTGCAGCGGCTTCGAACGCGGCATGGCTTGCCGAGACATCCGCTGCCGCGTGCAGCTCGGCACTGCGCAACACCGCCGCGGCCATCTCGCGCATTGCGGTGGCGCGTACTACCCTGCCCCGACCGCTGTTAAACAGTGGCAATTCCAGCGACAACCCGCCGCCCTTCAGCGTGCTGCCTTCGGCCTCGCGCTCACGCGACAGCTCCAGCGCGAGGCCGTTCAGCCAGCGCCAGCGCGCGGTGAATGCCTCCTGGCTCTCCGACCATTGGGCGTTGGTGCGCAGCGCCTGCAGGTCCAAGCGCTGCTCCAGCGCCAGCGCCTGCAGCGCAGGCAGCTCCTGCGTCAACGGCACCGGCTGTTCCAATCGATCCAGCAGGGCGATTCCGGTGCCGTCCTGCACGCCAATCAGCGCGAGCAGCGCACCGCGCGCAGCGGCGATTCCAGCCTCGTGACGGCGCACCGCGATCAGCGCGGCACTCGCTGCCGCCTGTTCACGCGCCAGTTGCAACGCGGTGATGTTGCCGGCTTCGTGGAACCGCCGCGCCAGTTCGGCCGATAGCTGCGCCGCGCGGGCGGCGCCGGACCTCAGGCGGCCCAGCTGCCGTGCCGCAGCG
>JALYWD010000459.1 GCA_030852885.1 Chloroflexota bacterium
CAAAGTCGAGGTCGGCCGGGTCGAACTCCAACTCTTGAAAGGCGGGCAGGAGGACGTCCTCCGGCGTCGAGATGATGCCAGTATCGACCAGCATTGAGCGCTGATCGCGCAGCAGGTACTGCGCGAACGGCCGCGGGCCGAGGACGCTTTCGAGGCGATAGATCCCGGGCACGATCTCAATAATGCTCACCGGAGACTCAAGCCCTTCTTGCTGCGCACGACCGCCCCCGTTTCACTTGACCGCACCGGCCGTGATGCCCTTCCATCGCCGAAAGCAGGGTGGCAAATCGGTAAGCGCCATGGTGACTCCCTTCGTCGCGCTCGATCTCGACTGGCGCCTGACGGATAAACGAATCAGACGCGACGCGGCGCGCCCCTAACTTACCGCCTGGTTCGCAGGGTCCACCGGCAGAAACTGCAGCGTCGGGCGCTCCACAAACTGCTCGGAGACATCACCCACCAGCCACTCCACACCCGTCACATCGAGTTTGCGGCTCGGCACGCCCTCGGTGAAGTCCAGCTTGTCCAGCTCCACCCAGACCACGTTCGGCCGGTAGCAGGATTCGAAGACGTACCGCTTCGTGGTCAGATCGGCGGTCGTGCGCCAGACGGTGGTCGAGATGTTCGGCCGGGCGGGATCGGGCGCGCCGAAGGGCTGCGCCGCATTGCGCATGATGCTGAGCATGGCCGCCACGGCCTCGGATTCGCTCTGCGGCTGCGGCAGGCGGTCCAGGTAGAAGGCGGTGCGCACGAAGCGGTCGTTCGCCTCGGTGCTGCCCGGGATCGGCAGGTCGCCGCCGAAGCCAACGTAGCGCTTCACGTTCGCCAGTTGCTCATCGTAGGTGGGGGAGTTGGTCACCACCGTGAATTCCCGCCCGTGGTGGATCGTGCGCTTGCCGCCGATGTACTCCACGATGGCGGAATCCCCGGTCGCATCATCCAGCACCAGGTGCAGCGTCACGCTCTTGCTGTAGATGGGGTCCACCATGGAGACGACCTGGAGATCAACCTCCTCCATCCAGGCCACGCACTCCGCAACCGTGGCGAAGTTGTCCAGCATGTACTGCAGCCAGACCGACATGCCCAGCGCCGTCTTCTCCGGGTCATACGTGCCGTAGTCCGATTCGGCCAGCCAGAGCAGGTGCCCGGCCAGCCCGGCCTCGTTCATGCCGTCCGCGCCGATCATGTCGTGCTGGCTGGCGATGACGCTGCCGTACCTCGAGGTCCAGGTCAGCTTGCCGCCCAGGGCGTCGGTGCGCTCCTGCCCGCGCGGCAGAACCCAGAGCGCGGTCCCCAGCTCATCGATCCAGTCCATGTTGCGGCCAACGAGAACATCGCCGTTCGCATCCGGCCAGAGCGCGCGTGTGCACATGGTTGCTTCCCTTCTTCCGCAGTGTTCGTATCAGGGGTCCAGTCCGCCCGCGCCCCCGCTCCGCCGGGGCATCTTGACAACGTTGCGGGACATCACGTCAGAAGAGCCCATGGTAGGGTGAAAGCTTCGCAGATGCAGCAGGATCCCACCCGGGCGGCTGCCTCGCAACCAGCCCGCTCGTCCGCTCTGGCGCAACTGCTGCGAAAGGCATCATCCGTGCGCATCCTGTTTTCCTCGCTCGGCGCCTATGGCCATCTCTTTCCCCTCGTGCCGCTCGCGCTCGCCGCGCGCGAGCTTGGCCATCAGGCGATCATCGGCACGGCGGCAACGCTCCATCCGGCGCTGGCCGCCGCCGGGCTGGATGTCACGGCCATCGGGTTGAGCCTGGATGAGGCGGTGGAGACGGCGCGCAACCGTGGGCTCACGGACCCGGCAGACATGTACTTCGAGGTTTTCGGCCACCTGCTGCCCACGACGATGATGGCGGATTTGCAGCCGGTGCTCGCTGCCGGCGAGATCGACCTCGTCGTGCACGGGTTGGCCAGCCCCATTGCCGCCATCGCCGCCAGGCTCGCGGGCGTCCGCACCGCCGTGGCCGCCTATGGCCGCTTTCCTGGCCCACCCCTGTCCGAGGTCATGTTTCCGGCCTACCGGGAAATGGCCGCCCAGTATGGCGTCGCGGTCAGCGAGCCCCGCACCATGGATGGGCCCTTCATCGATATTTGCCCACCCTCGCTCCAGCTCTCCGGTTTCGCACCGCCCTCCCCAACGCTCCTCACCCGCCCCGTGTCCTGGAGTCCGCCGGAGCCGCTGCCACGCGTGTTGGAGCAGCGGGACCCGGAACGCCCCCTGGTCTACGTCACCCTGGGCACGGTCTTCGCTGCGCCGGAGATCTTCAGCGTCATCATCGATGGCGTCGCCCGTGAGGAAGTCGATCTGCTGGTGACCACGGGACCAAACGTCGATCCGGCGCAGCTTGGCGAGGTCCCGGGAAACGTCACGGTACTCCGCTGGGCGCCGCAGGATGCCATCCTGCCGCTGGCCAATGTCGTCGTGCACCATGGCGGCAGTGGGACGACGCTTGGCGCCGCGGGGCACGGCATTCCGCAACTATTGCTGCCCCAGGGCGGCGATCAACACCCGAACGCCGGGGCCCTGGTTCAGGCCGGGTGCGGCCTCCAGCTCGATACCGGGCGCGACGATGCAGCGGCGGTCGCCTCAGCCGTCCGCACGCTGCTCCAGGATCAGGCCATCGCCACGGCCGCGCGACGCCTCGCCGCCGAAATCGCGGCCATGCCCCACCCCCGGGATACGGTTGCGCGCCTGGCGCGCATCGCCTGACGTCATCGTCAGCAACTGTCCCACCGGCGCACAAACTCTTGCTCAGCTTCCGCGTGCATGATAGGTTGCGAGCACCGCCAACGACGCGTCGCGCCAGCCGAACGATCCCATTTTCGCGCACAGCGGCCAGGTTTGG
>JALYWD010000464.1 GCA_030852885.1 Chloroflexota bacterium
CCCTCACCCCCAGCCCCTCTCCCCCCACCTGCTGCGCGGGAGAGGGGAGACGAATGGATGTCCTGGCGAGAGAATTGGCTGAGGGCCACGTTGCGTGATGATCCTGGGAGACCGAAACTCAGCAAAGGCGGCATGCACGCGCGCCTCACCCGGTCGTGGATCGCCGCATAATGCACGGACGTGGTTCCGGTTCGGCGTGGGCAAGTGGGAGTGAAGCGTGGTTGCGGGGTCAGGGACAGAGCGGGCACGGCCGTTGAAGGTGGGGTTGCTGCTGCCGGATCACGAGCGGCAGTTTGACGGCCAGACCGCGCGCTGGACCGATACGCGGGAGATGGCGCTGATCGGTGAGGCAATCGGCGTTGACTCCATCTGGGTCACCGACCACCTGATCCACCGCGCACCCGGCACGGAGCCGAGGGGCGCGTGGGAGTGCATGTCGCAGCTTGCGGCACTCGCGGCGATCACCAGCCGGGCCGAGTTGGGAACTCTCGTCATCTGCACGGCTTTCCGCAATCCGGCGCTGCTGGCCAAGATCACGGACACCATCGAGGAGATTTCCGGTGGCCGCCTGATCCTCGGCATCGGCGCGGGCTGGAATGAGGCCGAGTTCGAGGCGTTCGGCTACCCGTTCGATCACCGGGTCAGCCGCTTCGATGAGGCGTTGCAGATCCTGCACGGCTTGCTGCGAAACGGGCAGATGACGTTCGATGGCACGTACTACCAGACGCAGGATTGCGAGCTGCGGCCACGCGGGCCACGCCCTGGCGGTCCGCCGATCATGATCGGGTCCCTGGCGCCGCGCATGCTGAGCCTGCTGGCGCGCTACGGCGACGCCTGGAACATCTGGTGGACCAACACCGGGAACACCGCCGCCGGGGTGGCGCCGTACGCCCGGTTGGTCGATGAGGCGTGTGCCGCCATTGGCCGGAACCCGGCGGAAATCATGAAGACCGCGACGACCCTGGTGGCGATTGGCCCGGAGCGGCCAGCACCGAAGGGCGTAACGCCGCTGGCCGGTACGCCCGCCGATATTGCCGCCGGACTGCGCGCCTACGCCGATGTTGGGGTGTCGCACGTCCAGGTGCGGTTGCACCCGAACGTGCCAGATTCCTGGGAGCGCTTTGGCGCGGTGCTGGAAGAGCTGAATCGCGGATAGAACGCAGAACGGCCCTGCTGTTTGGCAGGGCCGTGTCTCGCGCTCTCCCGAGGACGTTAGAGTGGGGTGGAGCTGCTCTCCCCAGCATCAGCGCGTCCAGTGAAGCGGCCGACCAGGTCCATGAAATTGGACTTGCCGTCTCCGCCCAGCTTGCCAAACCCGAAGAACCCGGCGATGAAGACGATGGCGAGGACGACGATGATGAGTTCTTGCCAGCCAAGACCGAGCATGGAGTGTCCTTTTCCCAGTAGCGCGGTGCAACCGTTCGTGGTGATCTCGCGGAGTATTGATGAAGCGCCTGACGGTTGTCTAGTGCTGCGCGCTTCTCCCATTGCAAATTCACGTCTGGATTCATGCGCTTCGACGGTTCTTCAGGCGAGCGGTTTGCACCTGCCGGGGGTGGCACACGCCCTGCAACCTGAGGGTCGGTGGCGTTCCCGCCGCCGCTTGATGGATGCAAAGGGATCATGATGAGTGAACCAACGATCGACGCGGGCATCGCCGCACCAGGCGAGTACGCTCCCTCCGGTGAAGCGCAGGGAGAGGCCCGGACTTTCAGCCGGGATGAGCTTGCAGCGGCGTTCGGGGCAGCACCAGAGCGAGTGGCGGCGGCCATGTGGGGCGAACTGGAGCTAACGGCGGATGCGCGCGTGACATCGGCCCAGGCCCAGGACCTGGCCGAAGCGCTGCTTTCGGACGAGCCGCTGGATGTCCGGCAGGCCGCGCTGATGACGCTCGGCGCTTTCACGCCCCGCCCCGATCACGCCTTCGGCGTCGGCGAGGCGGCCCCTGGCGAAGAGAGTGATAAGGTGGAAGACAACACCGGGGACACGAGCGAACTCATCCTGTAGTCCAGACCGGTGCGATAAGCAGAAATGAGGAGCGGGTAGGATGAGATTCCGGGCGCTGATCGTCATGGCCCTGGCCGCAACGAGCCTGTTGGCGCTGGGCGCCCAGGTCCCCGCAACGGCACAGGAGGCGACACCACAACCCGTGGCGCTTGACCTCACCACGTTTAGCACGTCCCTCATTGGCCTGTTGCCAGGCGTCTCACTTCCAGCATCGGCAGACATCCTGGTCACTCGCGCCGAGTTCGCTCCTGGTGTCGCCGTGCCGTTTGCGGCAAGCGCGGACGCGGCGGACACGCTGATCCTCGTGGAGGCTGGCGAACTGGCGATCACGGTTGCCAATCAGCCGTGGAGCATTTCGCGAGAGTCGGTCCTGAACCAGGCGATGGCCTCGCCCACGGCGGATGGCGACCTGTTCAAGCTCTCCACGAGTGTTGCTCCCGGCGAGGATGGGACCCTGGCGGCCGGTGACATGACACTCATCCCCGCCACCGCTGACGGCGAGATGCAGAATCTCACCACGGAGCCGGTCACGGCACTGATGATCCTGCTGGGGCCAAGCGCCACGGCAGCGGCCACCCCAACCCCCTGACCTACCGGCTGCCTGGAGAAAATGGCAGCCGGGGCACCTGACGCGTGTCGTCTCGATCTTGTCGAGAGATCTCGTTCTTTGCCTCAGGAGCCAACAACTCCGCCTGACGCTGCTTGCCGCCGGACGTGGTCCCATAGCGCGTGATCAACTTCGGGCGGGTTGCTCACACCCAGGCGTCCCAGGAGGTGCAGGATCTCGGTCCGGTGACCCTCGTTGTGCAGGAGCACGTGAATCACCGCTGCGCCGTACGACTGCCCCTCATCGAAGTGGTCCGTGAATATGGCGTCCAGGAGCGCGTCATCGCGCAGCCGGCGAGCCAGTGCCGCGAACGCAGCCTGCGCCCGGTCATGTCGCGTGGCGATCTCCTCCAGGGACGGACCGGGTGGGTACCGCTCAAGCGGCGTCTGCGCGGTGATCGCGGTCCAGGCCTCGACGTTGAACACGAGGTGCTCGAAAGTCGTCCGTAGCGTGCGGTGCCCGACGTCGAAGGACCGATCGAGCTGCACGTCGGCCAGGCCAGCGCTTGAGGCCAGCAGTTGGTGCGTCGCCCAGCGGTCGTGCTCCAGCATGCGGTCCAGGATATCCACGCTCTTGCCTCTCTCGTTCAGAGACGCCTGGTGGTGATCCAGGCGTCTCCAGCGTGTATCAGCGACAGTTCAGCGTAGACCCCGCGTTGCCGGCGGCACAATGTTGCTCAGGCAGTGGGGCAGGGCGCGACACAGAGGTTCTGGCCAGCCGCGCAAGAGCATGGAGCGCTGGCGTCTGCAGCACAGAAAGCACCAACTATCTCTGGGAAGCGGATCACGCAGTCGGCGTCGGTTGAGCATTGACCGCAATCTGTAAGGGTAATCGTGGGAATCGGGGTACCGCATCGCACGATGCCGTTCGTCGCCAGGGCGCAGACGCAGAGTGGATCGTTGTTGCAGAAGACGAAGTTCCCACCACTGCCGCAACTCCCTGATGTTGGACTACAGGTACCAGTACCCACCACACAGGTTGCCGTCCCAGGGTCTGCGCAGACTTCGGTCTCGCCGCAGCACATCGCGCCACAGGCCCGCGCCTTTGGGCAGCATGTCCTCGTCGCGGCATTCTGGCAGACATCACCGGCCGCACAGCACTTCTTGCCGCACTTGACCTTGCCGCCCTTGCACTTCTTGCCGCACTTGGCCTTGCCGCCCTTGCACTTCTTCTTGCGCCGCCGCCTTTTTCGAGCCTCCAGATCTCTGTCCGACGTCAACCCGAGAATGGCGAGGAGGCCGCTGCCTACGACGGCGCGCCGGGAACGCGCCAGGGTGCGCAAGTAGGCGTCGAAATGTTCTCCGTCCACGACAACACTCCTGTCACTATGCCTGCAAAGGTCCCTGGTGATGACCTACAGCCGCTAGCTCTCTCTTGCCGAAGCCGGCTTGCACGATGGGCACGCGGCAAGACCAGCACGTGTGCTGGGGGTGCAAAGAATTGGACCAGGACCTGGGAACTACTCTATTGGCAGTGGTGACGGCGTACAATCGCGTCGATTCCGCATCGCGGAATGTTGAATCCAGGCACAGCAGCTCTGTCGAGAACGTCAGGTCATCCTGGCGTCCACGTTTCAGATTCCGGACAGGTGATCTGCAGGTGGAAGACGATGACCGAGGAGCCGCCGCGGCGCACGGTTGAGACGCTGCAATCCGTAACCCGTGCGCTGGCGCTGCTGGATATCCTCAGCGGGTACGATGACGGGGCGACTGCCAAGGCACTCAGTGTCGACCTCGGCATCAGCCTCGGGTCGGTGTATCACCAACTGGTAACGCTCCGTGCTGCCGGGTACGTCATCCAGGATCCATTGAGTCAACTCTTTCTCCTCGGCCCCCGCGTGCCGCAGCTCCATCAGGCGTACCTGGAAACGCTCAAGCCGGTAGGCAGCGTTGCACCGCTGCTGCAGAGCCTTCAGGAAGCAACAGGTGAAACGGTGCACCTCGGCCGGCTGCGTGGCGAACAGGTCGTGCTCATAGGGATAGCGCCGGGTACCGGGCCCAGTGCCGTACCGGGAGGATTCCTGGGTCTTGGTGGCCCGGCTCACAGTTTGGCCCTGGGCCGCGCAATCCTGGCTGCACTCCCGGAACCTGTGCTGGAGCGCTTCCTCCGCGTGGCCGATCTCTCGGCCCAGGGTCCGTTTGCCGCCAGCGACCCCGCGTGGTTGCGACGTGAACTCTGTCGTATCCGGGAAACAGGGTACGCGCTCGACCCAGGAGACCGTTCCACGCGTATCGCCGGCTGCCTGGCAGTTGCGCTGCCACAGACGAACCGCCAGACGCCCGACGCACTCTGTGTAGTGGCGCCGCGGGCACGGTTTCACCGCGAGGTCCAAGGCTGGATTCCTCGCGTTTCGGCGGTCGCGCTAGCGCTGGTTGCGCTGGAAAACGCAGATGGCGTCCCGGCTGCCACGGCAGAATATGCCGATGACGCCGGTGTCGCCGAGGCCATGAAGGACGTAGTGAACCATGGCGCCCGCAAGGCGCGGACGAAGCGCGTGAGTGCCCGGCCGCGCTGAAGGACTGGAACGAGTTCGTCGACGATGCAGGGCTTTCAGATCCGGAACCTGATCCCGCTGTTCCCAATAGTCCGGCGCCTGGCCGCGCGTGTCCCGGTAGTCCGGTACCACGGCGCTGGCAGGACCGGTCGACATGACAACGCCGGAAGCGGCCAGGACAGAAATATAGTTGGTTGGTCCCGGGATTCTGTACTTCAGGAGCGGTCGGATTGTGCCGCTGCTACGTCACCCGGCGCATGAGGGAGCGTGTGCCGGACCGTCGTATTGGCCAGGCAGAAAACCTGGGATGGCTGTAAACACCGTGACCTGGTTATGCCATTTTCCCAGGCAATGGACGGGCGCTACCCGACGACCACGTATTCCTCGACAGGGTCCAATACGGTGATAGTGACCTGGGCATGGAGTGGGCTGTCCCAATCAACATGCAAATAGAATTCGACGCCGCCGTCGCCACCTTCCGGGTCATGTGGCCCGATATTGGTTACGTAGACATCAGCCTCGCCCGGGTTGGGTCGTCCCGTTGAATCAAATGGGTCTGTGCCAGCTCTCCATTCTGCCGCGGTGACGATGACTGCTGACCTCTTGGTGATTGGAGGCCAGTTGAAATTCATCTTGCATCGTCCCTGGACGTTCCGGTAAATGATTCGAATTGATTGCGACATGCTAGTTCCCTCCACATGCGTTGATCTGGCGGGCAGAATGGAAGAATTGGATCATCGAAGACACAAGCCCGTACGCACCCGTCCCTTTGAAAACGTGCTTGCTCAGCAGAGGACCTTCGGTGTACGGGGTGTCTGCCGGCTCGATCGGCTAAAGCCCGAGCGACCTCCAATCTACGGTGTAGGTCATGAAGGTGTAATCGACGCCTCGCTCCGCTTTCGCTGCCGCCGATCGCACGGTCGTGACGTCCCAGCCCTTCAGGTTCCACCCGGCGAACGGCGGGCGAAGCACAAAGTCTGGAGCGCCTCCCTTGACCATCTGCGAAGACTGGGGCACGCCCTGGAGCGCGGAATTGAGCACCCAGTTTCCTTCGATTGACGCTTTTGTTCCGTACTCGATCACGAATCCGCCGTACTGCGGCACTGCCCGATACGGAATGTTCGAGGGCACCAGCGTCGCCATGGTTCGAGGATCGGCCACGAAGGACCTGACGGTGCGATCAAGCGTGGTTTGCAGGTTCCTGTTGAGCCACTCCCCAACAAACACTTCTTCACCAGCCCGAGGGTTCATCAGTCCGGGTTGGCTCGCCCCGGTGAGTTCGCGCCCCAGGGCCGATGCAGCCCGCTCCACCGGCTCCGCGCGTGCTATGTGCCCAAGGTTCGCGGCATCCCGGGCAAGCACTAGCGCGGCGCCTCTCTCGGCCCTGGTCGCTACGCCGGGCAACACCGTTGCGTACAGCCTGGAGGGATCACCGCGAAACGTTGCGGCACCCTCGGCGAGCCCACCGACGATAGCGAACCGATGCGCCACGTCGGCGTTCCCATCACTGAGGACGAGCCCCGTCGTACCAAACACGAGGGATGTGGGAGAAGCCGTAAGCGCGAACGCCTGATCGAGCTGTCCGCTCATCCGGACAACGTCCGTGCTGCTCGCGCCACTGAACATGAGCACAGCGCCTGCCGACACTTCGGCAATTCCCGTTGAGAGCCCCATCGCCCCAATCAACGGCAGGGCCAGCCCACCAGAGCCGTAGGTCATCAATCCGGTGCCTACCAACAGGAAGCCCCCTGAGGCTACATGGCCCAGGCCGGCCCAGACTGCCGATCGCTGTATTTCCAGCGGATGATCCCGAAGTTGGTTTACCTGGTAGGCGAGTTTGTATTCATCGCTCTGCGTTATCCGCAGGGCAGATGACGCGGCGTCATGCACGCTCACGTTAGGCGCGCTGGCGACCCTCGCCTTCCCCTCTAGCAGTTGCAGGATGGCCAGGTAGCTTTGGTCCATCTCTTCCTGAATGGAGTTTTCCACGCTGGACTGATTGAAGTCGCTTTGCATGGCAGGCACACAGGTCGTGAGCCTGGAGTCGCAGGCGATTGGTCCGTTCGACGCGAGCAGGTTGGGTGATCGCAGCACCCGCTCACGGCGGTTGGCGACCAACGAAACCGTGCTTTCCGGGTTCCTGAGGGGCGCAACCGCCGAGAATGGGTCCAGTGGCCGCGTACCAGTAAACGGGTCCAGGCCCTCGCTGCCCACCGGCAGGCCAGAGTAGGGATCTACCTCCTGCCCGGTAAATGGAAAGATGTTGTCGTCAAATGTCTGGACGCCAGAGTACGGGTCTATCTCTCGCCTGAATCCCCGGTCGAACGACCCCCGGGGTGGCGGGCTGACAACCTGAGGCCGCGCGGACCTGATGTCCTCCAGATACGACATTGCCCCCTGGTCAGGGCGCTGTGGGACATAGGAACCCACAGGACCGGTGTTGTCGCCGCCGAAGCCCCCGTTCCCGGTGTAGTCGCCATCCGTCCCGAAACTCCAGTGGTTCATGTAGGCGAGAAGCGCGCTGATGTCGGAGTAGTTCGGACCGCTCCCTCCGGAGCTGCCGCCACTACCACCTGAACTTGGGGGGCTTTCCGGAGGCATGGACCTCTCCTACGCGCCGGTTCTGCTATGACACCAACTCAGGTTGACACCTTCGATCATTCGTCACCCGGTCACCCAGGGCAGGCAGATCCGGCAAGGTCACGAAAATGTGAGGGTGGTGAACTCTTTGTCGAAGACGTAGCTCAGGGGCAGGACGTGGTTTCCGGCCCCATCGATGTTATTGATCTGCACGACAACTTCGAAGCGGTTGCCATCTCCCTGACCCCGGGCAGCGAGAACGTTTCCCGTCAACGTCGTGGCCGGATCAGACGGCCCGAAGAGCGTGGAGGTCACTGTCGCGGCTGCGCCGATTGGAATCGGGCCTCGGTGCACGACGTTTGCGACGAGATGCACAACATCGTTGTCCTCGACCCGGAGCACTGGTTCTCCTGCGCTCACCCCGTCACCCGGGTACTTGTAAATCCCGGTCACCACACCCGGGATGGGCGAAATCAGGAACGAACGCAAAAGGGCGACCTGAAATTGATAGACGTCGTTATCGATCGATGCGAGTTCATTCTCGAAGATCGTTTCGAGATGAGGGATGTTCTGCTCAAGCATGTACGATTCGAATTTCTGATCGATCAAGCTGATATGAGCCCGCACACGCCTGGCTCGGGTTTCGTGATAGGGCGTCCGGTACTCGACGTCGGTGTTCAACGCTGATTGCGTCCCTGAGGCCCTGCCAGAACTCGTGGAATACTCGAAGTTGTAGCCTGCCGTCAGCACAGAATTGTCCGGGCGGTCCCATGCGACCCGCTGTGCCTGTGGAGCAGGCTTGCCAAAATCGCCCCAATACGCTACGTCGGGCAAGTACGCCGGCATCGGGGCATTCCTCTTGCCTCCCAGCCTCCGGCTTTCCTGGGTAAAGTTGCTGAATCGCAGCGAATCCGCGCTGTTTCTCGCGCTGGTCTCGACGCTGCTGCTTCCCCCCTTTACGACCCCGGTTCGATCGTCTTCCATATACGCTTCCTGCAGGGCGTTGGCCTGCTCCTGGGCGATGTCGTCCAGGATGCCGAGCAGGTTTGGTTTCGACGCTGGCGATGTCCGTGAATACGATGCTCGAATCGTCGAGATGACAAACGGCGCGTTCGCATACTTCGAGAAGAAGATGTTCTGGCGGGTGCTTATCGCGCTGTCCAGCGCCGTCTTGTTCATTTCACAGCGAAGCGCCGCGGCCGTAAATGGCGCAGCCAGCCCGATAACTCTGGCAGCGTCAAACTGGAGCCGAGAGGGGTCCGTGGGATCAATCGGGGAAGCCAGTATCAGGCTGCCCAGTTTCTCGAAGGAGATACTGGAGACAGCGGCGCCCAGGTCCACGTTCAGTTGATCCAGGATGCCTCCGACTTCGAAGCACAGATACGCAGACCGGGACGGTTGCGCGACCGCGGAGATTACCTTTGCTACGGCCATGGCATGTTCCCCCAACAACCGCCGATGACTGCCAGATCAGCACATCACGCAGTGGACGAGCGACTCAGAAGCGCAGTCAGCGTAGATGCCGGTAAGGTCGTTGATGGACACCGACACGCGCTCCCCCGGTTTCAGCGTGCCCAGTTCAGTTGTGGCGCCGGTCGCGACCTGAGTTCCAATCTTGACGGGTTCGCCGGCCGGGTCGTTCGCGATGGAGAGCATCGGGGCTTTCTCGAATGTCAGATTGGTGGAGATGCTGGCTGAGCCCCACAGATAGGTGATGCCTCGCACCTTCGCCGAATACGCGTGCACATGTTCAAGATTGGCCGCGTTTCGTGAGGTCAGGCTGTCCATTGGGTATCACTCCTGGCAGGACGAATGATCGAGGCGACACCGTGTAAGTAAGCACCGGGAATCCGAACGCGCTTGACCTTGAGCTAGTCCGAATCCTCCCGGTGCGCTGGAGGCAAGAGCGGCAAGGTCGTTGCTTCAGACGTCCCTGCTCCAGGTTCGTCCACAGCCTGGCTCAATCTCACCGTCAGGCGTTGGGTATTCCATTGGCCTGATAGCTGATCGCGCGGTACTTTGCTTGACGGATTGTTGAGCACCCAGAATGCTAGATGTTCCCGGTTCGGCCTCTCCCGTGACTGGCCGACCGTATATGCGACGTCCACCTCGACCGAGATGTCATTCACCCGGTACTTCAGGTCGGCTCCCTCAAGGTGAGATACGGTGTCACTTAGCTCCGTGATGAGACCTGTCAGGTACTCAGAAAGCCCGAGGCGAGGGTCTGATGTGTGAGACATCGGTGCTGTTCATCCTCTTCACCTTGTCGGGTGAGCGGGTGTTCTGCCGCCGCGAAGTGCGCTGGCTCGCACAACTCCGGCCGCAGGTCATCTCAGACTGTCGGTTGTGAGCAGGATCGGTTCCGGAACATGATTTCTGGAGCGAGGTGCGTTGACTTCAATCGGGCGGCACGTAGGGAGATCGACAGGCTTTCCCGATAAGCGTCTTTTACCATGTTCTTCACGTCCGCGCAATACTCGCTACAGAAATACCTGCACGCGGAAATGTCGGCGTGGCGGTCGATGCCTGTGGAAGACCTGCAGCTTCGGCCAGGGCCAGCGCGAACGCAAAAGCAACGGCCGGAGATTCCTCCCCGGCCGCGTCACTGTGTATCT
>JALYWD010000434.1 GCA_030852885.1 Chloroflexota bacterium
CCGTCGAATCGACGCTCAGGGCGTCGATGGCGACGAGCCCGCAACCGGAGTCCAGCAACCGCTGCGCCAGTTCAGGCGACAGGTAGGGGTGCCGAAAGTAGCGCTCGTCCTGCCAGTAGCGGTCCCAGCCGGTGTGGATTAATGCAATCCAGCCAGGCCACGTGGAAATTTCGAGGGCATCCAGAGCACTGGCCGAAATCGGCGCGTTCTCTGGCAGGCCCGTGGCGTCCACGACGAGCGCCACTCCCGTCAGGCGCGAGAGGGGGATGTGGTCGATGGACGCGCCGTCTTCGATGTGGTGCAGCGGCGCGTCCATGTGCGTGCCGCTGTGGGAACTCATGGTGAGTTGCGAAACGCGCCATGGCGCCTGCCCGGGAATCGGCTCACGCCGAAACGCCGGATCGCCCGGAAAGCGCGGCGTGTTTTCATCGAGCGGCTGGGTGAGGTCCCACATCACAATGATGCGGGAGCCGGCGCATTGCCGGCTCCCGCACCGATTCAGCTAGGCGACCAGGTCGTGCGCGAGTTCCTCGAAGGCGGCGATGTACGCGTCCGCATCTTCGACAGAGTGCGCCACCGAGAGCGTCCACTCTTCCTCGCGGCCTGGAGTCATGAACACGCCCCGGTTCATCATGTACAGCCAGGCCAGATCGGTCAGTTCACCGTCGTGTGTGGCCTGGAAGGAGGCGTAATCGGTGATCTTCTCCGGTGAGAACGTCACGCACCCCTTGGAGCTGATGCCAACGGTGTAACCCGGCAGGTTGTACTTCTCCAGCACAGCGTCGCAGCCCGTCATCAGCCGGTCGTTCAGCATGTCCAGGTAAACGTAGGCCTCGGGCGTGAGGACATGCTCCAGGCTGGCCCGCGCGGCGGCCATGGTCAGCGGGTTGCCGTTGTAGGTGCCCACCTGGTAGACGCTGCCGTTGTTGACCACCTCCATGACTTCCGCGGAGCCACCGATGGCCCCGGAAGGCAGACCACCGCCGAGCGCCTTGGCCATGGTCACCATGTCCGGCAGCACGCCGAACTTCTCAGTGGCGCCGCCGGGCGCCACGCAAAGGCCAGTCTTGACCTCGTCAAAGATCAGCACCACGCCCAGGCGCTGGGTCAGTTCGCGCACGGCCTCCAGGTATCCGGGCTCCGGCAGAACCACGCCCAGGTTCATCATCGCCGGCTCCATGATGACGCAGGCCGGTGGGCGCCCCTCGTCGAAGAGTCGCTGAATGCGCCGTTCCATGGCGCCCGCATCATTGAATGGCACCGGAATGGTGAGGTCTGACGCCGCCTTGGGAATGCCGGCGCCGTAGGGGAGCGAGGCGTAGTTGTCCGGATCGCCAATGTTCTCGTACGGCACGGAGATGGATACCATCGCGTAGTCGTGATGGCCGTGATAGGAACCGAAGATCTTGACGATGGTGTCCCGGCCGGTAAAAGCACGGGCGATGCGAATCGCGTCCATCGTCGCCTCGGAGCCGGAGTTGACGTAGCGCCACTGCGGCAGGCCGAAGCGACGGGTCAACTCCTCGCTGACGACGATGCCGTCCTCCACCGGCGCGGCAAAGTGCGTGCCGCGCGCCACCTGCTTCTGGACCGCCTCCACGATATACGGGTTGGCGTGTCCCTGCACCATGGAGCCAAAGCCATTGTGATAGTCGATGCGCTCTGTGCCATCGACATCCCAGACCTTGGAGCCACGACCCTCGGTGATGTAGATCGGCCAGGGGTCGCGCACCTGGTACGAGGAGGCAACGCCACCCGCGAGGGTGCGCCGTGCCCACTCATACATCTCGCCGGATTTCTGCGTGCTGGCGTCCAGCCGCTTCTGCTCCTTGGCGGCAAGTTCTTCAACGCGTCCTCGATCAATGCGCACGGGGCTGGCAACGACCATGGAGTCTTCTCTCCCTTTCGCGGTTTTCCGCCCGACAACGATCTGTCGCCACATTATCGTTCGCCGGTACGTACCTGTCGAAACGCGGGAGTCGTGAGGGCAGCGTGCTACACTCACGGCCAGATTTTGGCCTCATAGCGGGGTCTCCACGCCGTTGGCTGACCTCGGCCAGCAAGGAGCAACACGCCACTTATGGAACTCAGTGGGCAACATCGTTTCTCCGCTCCGCGCGAGCGTGTCTGGCAGTTGCTGCTGGACCCGGCCGTGCTCCAACAATGCTTGCCGGGCGTGGAAGAGTTCACGGAGACCGGCCCGGATCAATATGAAACCCGGATGAAGATTGGCGTGGCAGCCATCCGAGGGACCTACCAGGGCAAGGTCAAAATCCACAGCCAGGACGAGCCGAACTCGTACCGCATGGACGTGGAAGGCAAGGGCCCGGCCGGCCAGATTTCCGGTGACGCCCTGATGGAGCTTGTCGCGGACGGCGACGGCACCGTCGTGAACTGGTCCGGGAACGCCAACGTGCGCGGCACGCTGGCACGGGTCGGCGGACGCGTCATGCAACCGGCCGCCAAAATGATCGTCGGGCAGTTCTTCGGCTGCCTGGAGAGCAAAGCGGGTTCCTAGACTCGCATTCTCACTTCATCAGCGAACGCAATAACAGGGAGGCAGGCGTGGAGGTACCCATCACGCTGCGTGTCAATGGTGTCGAGCGCCGGGCGACGGTCGAACCGCGCCTGCTGCTCGTGCAGTTCCTGCGCGACAATCTGGGGCTGACCGGAACCCATATTGGCTGCGAGACCAGCCAGTGTGGGGCGTGCTCGGTGCTGCTGGACGGAGAGATCGTCAAGAGTTGCACCGTCCTCGCCGTGCAAGCGGACGGCCTGGATATCACCACTATCGAGGGACTGGCCCCCGCGGGCACGTTGCATCCCGTCCAGGAGGCATTCTGGGATCAGCACGGCGTGCAGTGTGGGTTCTGCACGCCGGGCATGGTGCTTTCCACCGTTGCCCTCCTGGCGGAAAACCCCCATCCCAGCGATGGTGAAATCCGGCATGGGCTGGAAGGCAACATCTGCCGCTGCACTGGCTACCACAACATCGTGCTCTCCGTGCGGAAGGCCGCTGAAATGCTCGAAGCCGGGGCACAACCCGAGCCGATCGCGAGGTAGCTCATGAATCCCTCCACCTTCGACTATTACCGGCCGGACACTGTCAGCGAAGCCATTGCCCTGCTCCAGGAGCACGGCGAAAACGGGAAGCTGCTCGCCGGCGGACACAGCCTTCTACCGATCATGAAGCTGCGCCTGGCAGAGCCTGACGCGCTGATTGACATTGGCCGTATCGATGCTCTGCGCGGCGTTACGGAGACTGCCGGCGGCCTCAGCATCGGCGCGTTGACCACACACCGCCAGGTCGCCACTGATCCCCTGATCGATCAACGTGCGCCGCTGCTCGCGGTGACAGCCAGCCGCGTGGGAGATCGCCAGGTCCGCGCGCGCGGCACCATCGGCGGCGCGCTCGCGCACGCGGATGCGGCGGCCGACTACCCGGCGGCGATTCTCGCCCTCAACGCCACCATGGTGGCCGAGGGACCAGCCGGCGAGCGGAAGATCGCAGGCGGCGATTTCTTCCTCGACTTCCTCACGACCGCGCTCGAACCGTCCGAAGTCCTGACCCGGATCGAGATTCCAGCGCAGCCGGACGGCGCGGGCTGGAGCTACCAGAAGCTGGCAAACCAGGCTTCTGGCTACGCCATCGTTGGCGTGGCGGTGCTGCTCGTGGTCGGTGAGGACGGGAAGATCTCCGAAGCGCGTATCGGCGGAACGGGGATGGCCGCAGTGCCCTGGCGGGCGGTCGAGGCCGAGCAGGCGTTGATTGGCGCGCCGGCAGACGACGATTCCGCGATTACGGCGGCGGCTAACCTGATCGACCTGGACATCGAGGCGCTGGACGACCTGCACGGCTCGGCGGAGTACCGTCGCCGTGTCGCGCGCGGCCTGGCCCGGCGCGCGATCCAGGAAGCCATCGCCGCTTCCGGCGAATAGGCTCCAGGGTGACCGACCAGCCGCCGCTCCTGCTGGACATTGCCGACGGCATTGCCACCGTCACGCTGAACCGACCGCACGCGCTCAATGCGATCAACCGCGCGCTGGCTGAAGCGCTGAGTGCGACGTGCGGGTTCCTGCGCGAGCACATCGATGTGCGGGTGGTCATCCTGACTGGAGCGGGGGAGCGGGCGTTCTGCGCCGGGGCTGATCTGCGCGAGCGCGGCGGCATGACGCCCAGTGAGCGGAATGCTCACCGCGCCGCCATCGAAGCCGCGGCCGAGGAGCTGGCGAACCTGCCCGTGCCGAGCATTGCGGCTGTGCGAGGCTACGCCCTGGCCGGGGGAACTGAACTCGCAATTGCCTGCGATTTGCGTGTGGCTGGCGCCGACGCTGTCTTTGGCGTTCCAGAGGTCAAGATTGGCATCTTCCCGGGCGCTGGTGGTGTGTTGCGCCTGCCGCCCCTGATCGGGTTGGGCAACGCACGCGACCTGCTTTACACGGGCCGCCACATATCCGCAGACGAAGCCGCGAGCATGGGGCTGGTGACGCGCCTCGTAGCGCCAGAGGATGTACTGCCGGCGGCCCGCGAACTAGCGGTGCAGATCGCTGCGAACGCACCGCTTGCCCTGCGCGCGGTAAAGGACGCGCTGCGCGTCAGCAATGGAGTTCCTGCGGCAGCAGCGCGAAACGAGGTCAATCAGCGCCGCATGGCGCTCGATGACACTGCCGATTACGAAGAGGGCCTTCAGGCCTTCGCGCAAAAGCGGGCCCCGCGATTCACCGGCCAATAGGCAGGCACGATTGCCCTGACGCTACCCGGAGCGCCGGGCAGCTTCCGTGAGTGCCTTGACAAGGTTCACGTCCACCGGGTTGGCCGGGTTGGCGTTCGCTTTGGCGGCGCTGCCGACGATGGCGCCATCGGCGACCTCAAGCAGCGCCGGCAGCGTCTCCGGAGTCGCGCCGCTGCCTACGTAAATCGGGGTACCCGGCATCGCGGCGCGGACAGCATGCACATCATCCAGGCTGGTGGGATGGCCGGTGCCTGCACCCGTCACGATGAGCGCGCCTGCAAGCCCGCGCTTGACTGCATCTTCGGCCAGCTCACCGAGCTTGCGTGGGGCGAGCTGCGCCGCGTGTTTCACGTCCACGTCTGCCCAGACTGCAATGGCTGCATCCAGGCGCTTGATGAGCGCCTGGACCATGTCCGCTCGTCCCTCGATCAGTCCCTGATCGGTCACCGCCGCACCAACGTAGACATTCGCTCGGATGAACGACGCGCCGGTGATGGCGGCGATCGCGGCCGCGGCCTCGACATCGTTCCGCAGCACATTGACGCCGGTGGGGAGACCGCTTTCCTCCATCACGGCCGCGACCGCGAGCGTCATCGCGGCAACCGTTTCTGGCCCTACCGCACCCTTGTGAAACGGCACGTCGTGGAAATTCTCGACCATCAGGGCGTCAGCGCCGCCTGCCGCCCACGCGGCAGCGTCTCGTCGCGCGAGGCCCAGCGCCCGCGCGAAGTCACTGGCATTGCCGCCACGCGGTGTGCCTGGCAGTGCTGGCAGGTGAATGACCCCGACGATACGTGGTGTCACGTTGGTCGACCTCTCCATGAGAACCTAGCGGCCCGCCTGGGCCGAGACATAGCCGGCAATCGCCGCGCCGATTGCGAAGAGGACCAGGCAGCCCGCGAAGAACGCGAAGCCGCCGCGAGACCGCACGGCGCTCTGCTCCTTGCTGACGAAACGGGAATAGAGCAGTGTCACGGCCAGCGCCAGTGAGCCGCCAGCGATACCAAAGTAAATGAGAGCCTGAGGACCCACGCGCTGATCTTGCTCCTCACGGATACCAACCTCACGACAGCTCAAGCTGAACTATCCATGGTACTGCGGCAGAGGGATCGCCGGTGGTTGTCGCTGCTCATTCCGACAGCGATACTGTCATCATCAAGACCCAGTCGCGCTGCTCGATGAGGCAAACCATGGACGATCCCCAGAACTCGACGCCCCGGCTCGGGCGTAGCAGTGCGACCCTTCCTGTCGGCAGCGCCGCGACGACCGTTGGCGGCGCACGACCGCACAGGTACACCATCGCCGATCTCGAGCGAGAGACGGGCATCGCTCCACGGAACATCCGCTACTACATCACGCAGGGGCTTCTGCCACCAGCCAACGGCCGAGGGGTGGGCGCCACGTACACCGCGGACCATCTCCTGCGATTGAAGTACATCAACAAGTTGAAGCAGGATAATTTGCCGCTGGCCGAGATGCGCAAGCAGATGGAGGGGCTGTCCCAGGAGAAGCTGGCCGATGTCTTACGGGTGGAAACGGCGCCACCACAGGACCGCTGGCGACGTATTCATCTGCACGATGACATCGAAATCCACGTGCGGGAGCGCGCCGGCCGTGACCGGGACTATGACCTGGAGCGGGCAGTAGAAGAAATCGCGGGACACGCCGAGATCGTGCTGTCGAAGCTGGATACACGCACATGAGTAACAACACAGAAGACCGCTTCTGGATTCCGGACAACCCTGACGGGAGCGGTTGGGCAGATGTGGACTGGGCTAGCGCCACGCGTGGAACGAAGTATCACTACCGTCACGTTGGCACGGTTGACGAAGAACGCGAGTTGCTCCCGCGCTTCTACCGCGTCGTGACACGCCTGGAATCTGACGTGTTGCACGCCCACGAGAATGACTATTACGTGCCACGCGCAAGCCTGGCGGACTTCCTGGCTGAAATCAGCATCGCGGGGGGCGCAGAGATCATCTGGCACGTCGAGGGGTGTGACAGCCCACCGGCGGAAAGCCGGGCCGCCAACCCGGCGCTCCAGTAACCCCACCGCCGAGACGCCAGCGACGTGAAACAGGGCCGGCAGTTGCCGGCCCTGTTCCAGTTACTGCGATGTTCGGCGAGGAACTATGAGCGCAGCAGGCCCATGACCTCGGGACCGCCAACCTTCACTGCCGAAGCAACGTTGCCGTTCTCGTCAATGAGGATTGCCGACGGCGTACCTGACGCCCCGAAGAGCGAACCAGTCCGGAACGACTGATCGAGGAGAATCGGCGACTCGAAGCCGTGAGCGGCGTTGTCATCGACGCTCCCGGTCGAAATCAGGACCAGGTCGGGGGCATCGTCGTCAGCGGACTCTTCCCACTCCTTCAGTTCTGGCTCCAGGCGCTTGCAGAAGCCGCAACCCGGATTCCAGAAGAGCAGCACCGTGCGACCGTCGCTGACATCGTCCAGGGTGACCTCGTCGCCGTCCAGGTCCGGCAGCTTGATTTCAGGCGCCTTGCTGCCCAGCGCGATGCCACGTGGGGCCGGTGGCGCTTCTGGCTCCGGCGCGGCGTTGGATGCATCGAGCAGGTGCGGCGCCTCGTTCCGCAGCAGGGAGATGACTGATGGGCTCCCCACGGCCAGGCCAGACGCGATCTTGCCGTCTGCACTGACCAGAACCGCCGACGGGGTACCGCTTGCTCCAAAGGTCCGGCCGACGTTAAAGCCGCTGTCCAGGACGATCGGCGACTGGAGACCTGTCGCCTTGTTGGCCTCGACCTCGCCTGTAGAAACGACAAGCAGGTTCGGCGCGCCTTCGGGCTTGTTGCTCTCCCAGGTCTTCAGGTCATCCACCATGCGCTGGCAAAAGCCGCAGCCAGGATTCCAGAAGAGCACCGCCGTCGGATGGCCTTCGAACTGCTTGAGCGTAACCGGCTGCCCTTCGAGGTTGTTGAGTTCAACAACTGGCGCATCCTTGCCAATGCTGGCCAGCCCACGGGCTGCCTGCGGCGCGGCCACTGGCTGCGGAGCGGGTCGCGGTGCGGCTGCGCGCGCTGCAGGAGCGGGAACCTTGCCCTCGACTGCCTGCTTGACCAGCTTGCGGATTTCTCCGGCGCCACCCGCGGCGCCGCTGCCGATCTTGCCGTCCGGGGTCACCAGCACCGCGGTCGGCGTGCCGTAGGTGAGGTAGGCGTCCGCGATCTCGTTGTCCTTCTGCATGACAACGTTGGTGAGGTTGTTCTGCTTCTTCTTGTTTCGGTTCTCGTCAAGCGAGCCCCGGGAAACCAAAACGGTGGTCAGCTTGTCTGCGAGTTCCTGTTGCCACTTGCCGACATCTGGCATAAGCGAGTTGCACGGTCCACAGGTCGGATCAGTGAAGATCAGCAGGACCGGCTTCTCCTGGGCACGGAAGGAATCGAGTGTCAGCGTTTCGCCGTAGAGGCCGGAGAGGGTGAAGGCCGGAGCAGGAGAGCCGAAGGGCAGGCCTTCTTCCTCCTCTTCCTCTTCGTCTTCGTCGTCCTCATCGTCGTCGTCGTAGTCGAAGTCGATGTCAGCATCCTCAAGCGCCGTCTCAATCTTGTCGAGGCGGACGAGGAGGCGGCCGTTCTGGCCAAGCAGGTGCACGAGCAGCCACGCCATGGCGCCGAGAGCCACGATCATGGCAATGCCGACGATCAGGGTGACCCACTGGAAGGGGTCGAGCGAGCCAAAGGCATCGCCAATGGACGTGCCGACGTTATTGTTGGCAAAGCCCGGAACCACGATGAAGAGGGCGATGACCCCCAGCACAACGTTGCGGATCAGCGTGGGAGGGCCGATCTCACTGCTGGTCAACTGACCGAAGCAATGACAGTCGAACTTCCGGCCACGCGACAGGTTGTAGGAAATTCCGGCAATGAAGGCGACGAGCAGCGCAAGCGCCGCAAGCGCGCCCCACTTGGCGGATGCCACCGGCAGCAGCAGCACCGCGATCAGGATCTCAACGACTGGCAGCGCGATCCCGGCGACCTTCGAGGAAGACTCCGGCACGCCAAACGACCGCATGGCGGACTGGGAACCGGCAAGGTCCAGCAGTTTCGCTATGCCGGAGACTACGAATACTGCTGCCAGAACGAGGCGAGCGAGAAGCAACAGTCCATCCATACGTTCGAATCCCCTGCATGACGTAGAGCGAACCGATCTGGCGCGGAAGCCAACGGTGATCCTTCACTGGGACAATGCTGACGATCCGGCAGTTTACCACCGAGTCATTGCACCGCTGCGAAGAATCGAGGTACCGAATTTCGCGCTGTGCGCAATAGTAGCGAAAGGGAAGCATTGGGTCTAGACACCGTTGCCCGCAGGCGTGCATTCCATCGGTACTACACTTGGCGAACATCGGAGTTCAATTCACAAGCAGTTCAGAGACGAGTAGCAGGGGAGGACAGATTGGCCGTCGAAACTCGGGAACGTCAGCAAGCCGACAGTAACGCCGAGGGCGCGTTCCCCGCTCAGGCGATGACCGGCGGGCAGGCACTCGTGGCTGCACTGATTGAAAACAGCATCGATACCATCTTCGCACTTCCCGGCGTCCAGCTTGATGGCGCGTTTGACGCCCTGTATGACCAAACCGACAAGATTCGGGTCATCCACCCTCGCCATGAGCAGGCCGCGGCCTACATGGCTGACGGCTATGCCCGCACGACCGGCAAGCCAGGCGTATGCCTGGTTGTGCCCGGGCCCGGTCTGCTGAACGCAACCGCCGCACTTTCCACAGCGTACGCCTGTAATTCGCCGGTGGTTTGCGTGACAGGCCAGATTCAGTCCGACCTCATCGAGTTCGGGCGCGGGCTGCTGCATGAGATCCCGAATCAGCTTGGCATGGTGCGCTCCGTGACCAAGAACGCCGAGCGCGCGGTCACGCCCGAGGAAATCCCGGGGCTGGTGGATCGCGCCTTCACGGAAATGCGTTCCGGGCGCGTGCGCCCAGTCGAAATCGAGATGCCGCCGGACCCGCTCTTCGCGACTGGAGAGGTACGCCTGCTACCTGGCGCCGCATTGCCGGAGCGCTTCGCGGGCGATCACGACTTGATCGTGCAGGCCGCCGAGCTGCTGGCCAGTGCGCAAAAGCCCCTGATCTGGTCAGGCGGCGGTGTGCTTGGCGCCGAGGCGTGGGACGAGTTGCGCGAAGTCGCGGCGCTCCTGCAGGCTCCTGTCGTCATGACCGCGAACGGGAAAGGCGCGGTTTCCGACCACGATCCGCTGGCGCAGAACATCGTTGCCGCCATTGACCTGGTGAAGGACGCCGACGTCATCCTCGCTGTGGGCACGCGCTTCGTGGATCCCTCCACCTCGGTCTGGAAGCTCCCGGAGGGCCGCACGGTCATCCAGATGGACATCGATGCGGAGGAGATCGGCCGCAACTACCCGGTGACGGTTGGCATCGAGGCTGATGCGAAGGCCGGCCTGGCTGCCCTGGCCGAGGAACTCAGGCGCATGGGCGTCTCCCGTCCCTCACGCGCTGAAGAACTGACCGCGCTCAAGGAGTCGGTGGCGAAGCGCACCAGGGCGGTAGGGCCGCAGGCCGACTACGCGATGGCCATCCGCGAGGCACTTCCCGACGATGCCTTTGTCCTCTCGGAGATGACCCAGGTCGGATACTGGGCAAACATGGCCTTCCCGGTCTATGAGCCGCGCACCTACATCACCCCTGGCTACCAGGGCACACTGGGGTGGGGTTTTCCGACCGCGCTTGGCGTCAAGGTGGCGCACCCGGACAAGCCGGTGGTATCCATCAACGGCGACGGCGGCTTCGGGTTCTGCCTCAACGAGCTCTCGACGATGGCGAAGCACCACATCAGCGCCATCATCATCGTGTTCACGGACGATGCCTTCGGTAATGTGCAGCGCATTCAGCGGGAACAGTTCAACGGCCGCACGATCGCGTCCGATCTGCTGAATCCCGACTACATGAAGCTCGCGGAAGCCTTCGGCGTCAGCGGCCGCACGGCGAGCACACCGGACGAACTTCGCGACGAGATCACAGCTGCCATCGAGGCAGACGAGCCAACGTTGATCGCGGTGCCCATCGGCAAGGTGCCGAATCCCTGGACCGCGCTCGGTCTGCGCTAACACCACATGACGCACGATCTGCCTGCGAGGCCGGGTACGCAACCCCGGCCTCCAGGCCCCTTGGCCTACTGTCCAACCTGCGGATCACCAAACGAAATGCAGGAGCGGGATGGTCGAAACCGTCCTGTCTGTACGGCGTGCGGACACATCACATTCCTCGATCCCAAGCTGGCCGTTGCCGCGCTCATCGTGCGCGAGGGCCAGATTCTGCTCGGCAAGCGGGGTCCGGGTACGCGGTCACCAGGTAAGTGGAGCTTCCCGGCAGGTTTCGTCGAACGGGGAGAGCAGGTCGAGGCGGCTACCGTCCGCGAAGTTCTCGAAGAGACCGGACTGGAGATCGAGCCAGGCAAACTCGTTGGGTTGTTCTCGGAGGCGGGAGAGACCGTCGTGTTGGCAGTGTATGAAGCAACGCTCAGGGATCCTAGCGCGGTTCCTGTCGCCGCGGATGACCTGGTCGATTTAGGCTGGTTCCGGCTGGATGCCCTGCCGGAGCTGGCATTCGCGCGCGACTACCGCATCATCGAGCGTCTTCTGGCATCCGCCGGGTAGGTCGCAGGACTTCCCAATTTCTCCCGCCCGCCATGCATCAGGCGCGCTCCCGCAGGCAATCAGGCCCCGCTCCCGGTATTCGGGAGCGGGGCCTGATTGAACACTCGGTCGCCTGTGGCTAGATATGCAGGGCGTGGCCCAGCAGATCGAGCGCGGCTTCGTGAATGACCTCCGACACGGTTGGGTGCGGATACACGGAGAGGGCAATCTCCTCCGGAGTGACCTCCAGCAGACGGCCCAATGCCACGCCACCGATCAGTTCGGTCGCGTGCGGACCGACAATGGTCATGCCCAGCAGATCCTGAGTCTCCGCATCCGCGATGATCTTGGTGAAGCCGTCCGTCTCGCCCTCGATGACCGCCTTGCCGTTCGGCCGCATGGGGAACTTGCCGGTCTTGACGGTGTGGCCCTTCTCTTTTGCCTGCTTCTCGGTCAGCCCGACGCTGGCGATCTCCGGGCGGCAGAACGTCACCATGGGCGAGTTCGTGACATCGAGCGGGTAGGGATTCTGCCCAGCGATGTTCTCGATGGCGATCACGCCCATATGCATGGCGGTGTGGGCCAACATCTGCTGACCATTGATGTCGCCGATGGCGTAGATGTTCGGGACATTCGTCCGCATCATGGCGTCAACCGGGATGATGCCATCCGCGTGTTCGACACCGACCGTCTCCAGGCCGATATCCTCGACATTGCCCTGGCGGCCGATCGCGACCAGGAGCACTTCGGCCTCGATGACCTCTTCCTTGCCGCTAGCACCGGTGACCTTCATGCGCACGCCGCTGTCAGTTACTTCAATGTCCTCGGCGGTCGGCCGGGAGGTCGGATAGACGTCGATCCCCTGGCGCTTGAAGGCCCGGGTCAGGACCTGCTGCGCTTCCTCTTCCTCGGCGGGTACGACCCGGCCGACCAGCGACACCTTCGCGCCGTAGCGGCCGTAAATCGAGGCCCACTCCACACCCACGGCGCCACCGCCACGGATGATGAAGCTCTGCGGCATCTCCTCCAGCACCACCGCATGGTCTGAGTTGATGACGCGCCTGCCGTCCCAGTCCAGCCCCTTGATCGCGCGCGGACGGGTGCCCGTGTCCACAATGATGTTGCGTGCCTGGAGCGTGTAGGGCGCAGAGCCGTCGTTCGGCGTCACCTCGACCGAGTTGGAACCGGCGATCTTGCCACGGCCAGCCGCAACGGGAATGTTGTACTTCTTGTCGAAGAGGAACTGGAGGCCTTTGTACTGTCCGGCAACGACCTTGAGCGAGCGGTCGAGTGCGGCAGGGTAGTTGAACGAGACCTCGCCGGCGATGTTGACGCCGAACTCGGCTGAGTGCTGGACCTCTTCGTAGACATCCGCTGACTTCAGGTATGCCTTCGTCGGAATACACCCCTGGTGCAGGC
>JALYWD010000493.1 GCA_030852885.1 Chloroflexota bacterium
GTCAAACGCACGTCACATTTCGATTGGGTCGTCGCTCCTGTTTGTCGCGGCGGACGCGCGGATTGGGTGCTCCCTGAAGGCTTCAGGTTGGCCGACAACCAGGTTGGCGGCGGATCAGGCCGTAGCGCTTCCACGAACCGCGCGCTGCCGGCATATTCGGAACGGCGCTGCCATGCATGACGTCACACCTCCCGGTCGAGGAACTCCAGGAATTGCCGGGGCGAGAGCAGGCGCGTTCCGCTATAGACGCCGCGCTGCTGAAGCTGGCGGTCGCCAGTGACGAGCCAGGCGATGCCGCCGCTCAGCGCGGTAGCCAGGATCGCATCATCCTCCGGATGGGTTGCCACACCTGGAAGAGAGACGGTGACGCGTTGAACATGAGCTTCGGTCGAAATGCGCGTAATGATCTCCGCTATCGCGGCAGGTGGGAATCGGTTGCTGAAATAGGGATTGGTAAGGGTGCGCTCGAGTTCCGCCAGTATTGGCTCGGAAACGACAAGGGTAAAGCGCCTGGCACGCCATCGACGCAGCAGTTCACCTGGCGTGCTCTCTGGCCTCGTCTCGCCGACAAGCCCCGATGCCAGGACATTGGTGTCGAAGACGGCGGAGATCACGCCGTGCGCCGCCCAGTCACCTCGTTGGCGCGGTTGTCCAGGATAATCTCATCAATCTTCGACTCGAGATCCGCAACGGGAATGTCCGCAAACGTCTGACTCAATCGCGCAATGACTTGCGTCGTCTGCTCCCATTCCTGGTCAAGCCTTTGCAGCCGCTCCAGATCTTCAATGGAGACGACCGCGGCCACGGGAATGCCAGACTCCTCAACCAGCACGCGCGCTTCCTTGCTAGACACACGCTGAACCACGCTGGCAAGTTGACGCTTGATCTGACTGATAGTCATTCTTTGTGCCACAGGCGCCTGACCGGCCATTTCCATTCCCTTGCTGTTGTCCATGGTGTTTCAGGATAGCTGCCAGCACCAACAATGGTAAGTCACTGCTGGCATCCTGAGGTCGCCAGCGTCAGGCAGAAAGCCGTTGACAGCGGCTGTTCCTTCCGTAAGAATGCGCAACACGACCGACACAAGTTCAACGCGCATGATCCGCTCGGCACGAGGAAGTGCCAGGGAAGGAGTGGACCAGTGAACAAGTCCCGGCTTTCGGCCCGTTTCCGGCTGGCGGCATTGGCCGCATTGCTCGTTCCCCTGGGGCTCATGCAGCCCCTCGCCAGCGCGCAGAATGCCCCGCTGACCATCGCCACCTGGGGTGGCGCCTACACCGATGCGCTCACCGAGGCGTACGCGGAGCCCTTCACGGCGGAAACCGGCACGCCGGTCCAGTTCGTGGATGCGCCGGGTGGCTTCAACGCCATGCTGGAGGCCCAGGCCAACGCCAATAACGTGACCTGGGACATCGTGGACGTGGGTGAAGAAGACGCCGTGGCGATGATCGACGCCGGGCTCCTGCAGCCACTGCCGGATGACCTGAAGGCGGAACTGATCGCGGCGGTCGGCGAGGAGAACGTCACCGACTACGGCATGTCCTTCGCCGCCTATGGCTCGGTCATCGCCTGCAACGCCGCGGCGGCTGAGGCTTGCCCTACGACAGCAGCGGAGTTCTGGGACGTGGAGAACTTCCCCGGACGCCGCACCATGTACGGTGACGGCTGGAGCGAGAACCTGATGTACGCCCTCCTCGCGGACGGCGTGGCGAAGGAAGACCTCTTCCCGCTCGATGTCGACCGCGCGTTCGCCAAGCTCGATGAGCTGAAGCCGAACATCAATGTCTGGTGGACCACGGGCGATCAGTCCCAGCAGATCTTCCGCGATGAGGAAGTGGTGATGGGCATCATGTGGGATGGCCGCGCCCACGGTCTGCGTGACCAGGGAGTGGATATCCAGCTCTCCTTCGAGGGCAGCCCCATCTCGCGCGATCTGCTGGTGGTGCCGGCGAACGCCCCGAACGCGGAAGCCGCCTGGGAGTTCCTGCGCTGGTACGCCACGCACCCGGAGGGTGGCAAGATCTGGATTGAGCAGATCGGCTACGGCGTCGCCAACCCGGATGCCTACGCGGAAGTGGACCCCGCGATCACAGCGGACATGGGCGGGGCTCCGGACAACATGGCCAAAGGCGTCATCTCCGATGTGGAGTGGGCCCGCGAGAACCGCGAGACGGTCCTGCCCCGCTGGACCGAATGGCTCGCATCCTGACGTCGTAGGCAGGCAGGGTGGCGGTAGCAGCACCAGCGGCAGCGGCAGGGAAACCCGGGCGCGCCTGGCGGAACGATCCGTCAGCGGCGGTGGGGGTGCTCCTGCTCGCGCCGGCGCTGGTGCTGCTCCTCCTGTTCTTCGTTCTCCCGATCTTGCGCATCTTCTGGGTCGCGCTCACCGACCCTACGCTCAGCCTCGACCGCTTCGGTGAGTTCTTCGCCAGTCCGGCGGCACGGCGAGCATTGCTGACCACGCTGCGGGTCAGCGCCATCGTCACGGTGCTGGCCACGCTGATCGGACTCATCGTGGCCTGGGAGCTGCGCACCACCGCATCGCGGTGGAAGCGCGCCGCCCTCTGGTTGGCCACCCTCTTTCCGCTCTGGACCAGCGTGGTCGTGCGCAACTACGCCTTCACCATCCTGCTCCAGCGCAAGGGGATTCTCAACACGGCGCTGATCTCAACCGGGCTCATCGATGAGCCGCTGAGCATCCTGTACACGGATGTGGCCGTGGTGCTGGGCATGCTCTACACCATGCTGCCGTACGCCATCCTGCCTATCTACGCCAGCCTGGTGAACCTGGACACCTCCATCGTCAGCGCCGCCGAGAGCCTGGGCGCCAGCCGCCCCCGCGCCGTCCGGGATGTCGTGTTGCCCCTGATTGCTCCCAGCGTCTTCGCGGCGGCGGCCATCACGTTTGTCGTGTCGGTCGGGTTCTACATCACCCCCATCCTGCTCGGTGGGCCCGAGTCACCGTTCCTGGCGACCTTCATCGATCAGCAACTGTTCAGCCTCTACAACTTCCCGGCGGCAGCGGCCACCGCCAGCATCCTCTTCCTGACCGCCGCCATCGTGGTCGGCTTCGCCTGGCGCATCGTCGGCTTCGAGCAGATCCGCAAGGCGCTCTCGTGAGCCGGGTGCTCCGCCTGGGTGGCAAGGTGCTCTACGAGGGGCTGCTGGCGCTCGTCGTCATCTTCATGGTGGTGCCCACCGTCATTGTGGTCCTGCTCTCCTTCTCTGGAGACAAGTTCATCCGTTTCCCGCCGCAGAGTTGGGGACCGCGCCAATATGAGACCCTGCTGACCAGCGATGAGTGGTTGACGCCCCTCACGCGCTCGCTGGGTCTGGGCGTGACCGCCGCCGTGCTGGCCGTCACCATCGGGCTTTCGGCGGTCATGGCGCTGTATCGTACGGCCGCGCCCGGCAAGGAGCTGTTGCAGTTCCTTGGCCTCGGCCCGCTGCTGGCCCCGAGCGTGGCCTACGCCGTGGCGCTCTACGGGCTTTTCGCCGATCTGCGTCTGCTGGGCAGCTTCTTCGGGCTACTGATGGTGCACATCACCATGACCCTCCCCTTCGTGCTGCTCATCATCGGCGCGGCCATCGCACGGGTGCCGCGTGAGCTGGAGCTGGCGGCGCTCAGCCTGGGGGCCAGCCGCACCCGCGCCTGGCGGGATATCACCCTGCGCCTGCTGCTGCCCGCGCTGGTGGCGTCCTTCATCTTCGCCTTCATCGGCTCCTTCGATGAGGCGATCGTGACCAGCTTCCTGGCCAGCATCGGCTTCGTGACCCTGCCGGTGGAGATCTTCAGTTCCGTCCGCTTCGGGGTGGACCCGGTGATTACGGCCATCGCCACCCTGTTGACGCTGGCGACGGCCCTGCTGATGGTGATTTACGGCATGATGCGGAGGCGCGTGTGAGCGACGGCGCAGCCAGAGCGGCGCTGCAACTCCAGGCGCTGCGCAAGAGCTTCGGCGCGGTGACTGCTGTCGATGGCATCGACCTCGCGGTGCAGCAGGGGGAGTTCCTGACGCTGCTGGGGCCGAGCGGCTCCGGCAAGACCACCATCCTGAAGATGATCGCTGGCTTCGAATCGCCTACCAGCGGCGTGATCGAGCTGGCCGGGCGCGATGTCTCCCGGCTTTCGCCGGCGGAACGGGGGATCGGGGTCGTGTTCCAGCAGTACGCGCTTTTCCCGCACATGACCGTGGGGGAGAACATTGCCTACCCGCTCACCCTGCGCAAGTGGCCTAGCCCGGAGCGCAGCCAGCGCGTGCAGCAGATGCTGGACCTGGTGGAGCTGGGTGGCTACGACGGCCGCTACCCGCGTGAGCTTTCCGGTGGCCAGCAGCAGCGGGTGGCCGTGGCCCGCGCCCTCGCCTTCCAGCCAGACCTGCTGCTGATGGATGAGCCGCTCGGCGCGCTGGACCGGGCGTTGCGCATCGGCATGCAGGAGGAGATCCGGCGCATTCACCGCGACTCCGGGGCCACCATCCTGTATGTCACGCACGATCAGGAAGAGGCGCTGACCATGTCTGACCGCGTGGCGATCATGCGGGAAGGGCAAATCCGGCAGGTCGGCCCGCCGCGCGAGCTCTACGAACGCCCGGCGGACCGCTTCGTCGCCACTTTCTTCGGGGAGTGCACCCTGGTGCCGGCGGAGCAACTCGGCCCGGCAGGCAGCGATGAGGTGCGCGTGCGCACTCTGGAGCAGGAAGTTATCGTGCGCCGGGGTGGAGTGCTGCCGGAGCAGGATATCTCCCTGGCCATCCGGCCGGGACGCTTCCGCCTGCACCCCGCCCCCGGTGATATCCCGCTGCCCGCCACTATCGTCGATCTGCTCTACCTCGGGGATGCCGTGCGCATCATCGGCCACCACCCCGGCGTGGGCGAAATCCTGGCCCGCGCCGACCCGGACCAGAC
>JALYWD010000503.1 GCA_030852885.1 Chloroflexota bacterium
CGCGCAACGGCGAGTCAGTTCCGGTCATGGCGATGGGTGATGCTCCCCTGATTTCGCTTCAGTCTCGTCCGAACAGCCGCTTCAGGAACGACAGCCATGAGGCTTGTTGTGGCGGGATCTCTGGCAATGGCGCCTGCGCACGGATATCCGCAAAGGGGATCAACTCGTGCCGCTTCTCCTGTTCCCAGCGCCACTCCAGGATGCGGTCCGCGAGTTGACCTGGGTCAGCTTCCGCCCACCCCATGTCGTACTGGCCCCACTTCTTGTCTAGCGCCATGATCGACGCCAGGACATCGCTCTCCCTGGTATCGGCGGCCTCCATCGCCAGCTCATAGGCTCGCTGGTCAGCCGAGATGTCATCGACCAGTTCCTGGCGCACGTCGAAGAGCGTGCGATTGGCGAAGTCTGGATGCCATGTGAAGCGGGCTGCGATGCCCCCGGAGCCTTCCATTGTCAGCACGCTTCCCGGTGGATGACGCCGGTCATGCAGTGCACCGACCCAGCGCCTTTCATCAGCTCATCAACCTCAGCTTCGATGACGGTCACCCCGGCCTCTTCCAGCGCCTTGCGGGTGTTGGGGTTACCGGCAGGTGTGACGACGACGCCCGGCGCCAGCGGCACCATGTTCAGCGCCATGCCACGCCGCGCCTCACCCGGGTCTGGCACATCGACGAAGCGGAACCCGCGTGCGCGCAGTATCTCGTAGATGCGCCACGGGAGCTGGGTGGGATAGATCATCGCCAGGTCACGATCGACAATGTTGATCATGCCGTCGAGATGGCCCGTCCCGTACGGCAACTGCACGATCTCGACCTGCTCCACCCCGGCGTCGACGAACGCCTGCGCGGCCTGGCGTGCGCCCTCGCGGTTCGTGCGCTGGCCCTCGGCCACAAACACGAGGTCTGGCGCCACGACCGCGACGTCCGCGCCTTCGAAGGTGCCGGTTCCCAGCACGGAGTGCGCGATAGGGACACCGACCCGGGCCAGGGCCGCCGCGGCTGTTCGCTCTTCACCCGCGCGCGACGCTGAAGCCAGGCGCGAGAGCAGGACGCCGCGCGGCGTCATGGCGAAGATGTCGCGGCAGAAGTAGGAGTTCGGCTTGTCCAGCGCGGTCTCACCAAGCTCATGAACGACAACGCCGTTGGAGCGATAGATCTCGGTCAGCGCATCGTGCTGTTCGCGGGCACGGACGGGGTTCACAATCTCGTACCAGAGCGCCCGCGCCGCATCGGTAATGCCATCGATCTCCGGGCCGGGCCGATGCATCAGCACTGCCCGCAGGGTGCCGCACTCTGAACCAACGCCGAACTCGGCCCAGACCGAGCCGATTTCATCCACGGATGACGGGGCGCGATCTTCCCAGCCGTCGCCGCCGTGAGAAGCGTCGCGGGCTGATTCCAGCGCGTAGTACGGCGTTGCAGCCACAACCATCGATCCCTACCTCCCCCAACCGATATCATGCGATAGCCGGGAGTATAGACCTGAGACGATTGGACTCCCGGGCACGTTCCGCTCAATCTCCAGGCAACGGTGCGCCGAAGAATGCGGGACGCTCGACGTGGCTGGAGCCGTCACGCTCAATGATGGTCCAGGCCTCGTTCATGACCGGTGATTGCTGCACATCCTCAACGTGGCTGATGATGAACATCTGCCGGAAGTGGCCACCGTTGGCCAGTACACCCAGCGTTTCCAGCAGTTGCTCCCGGCGCTCCACATCCAGCGAAGCGAAGACCTCGTCCAGCACCAGGAAGCGCGGCGGACGGGCAGCCGCTGATCCCACGATCTCCGAGAGCGCGAGGCGTGCACAGAGCGCAACCACATCGCGCTCGCCACCGGAAAAACTGCTCAGCGGGAAATTCTCGTCCCCGTCGTAGACGTGAATGCCGTAGTTCTCGTCAAAGCGGACCTGGCTGTACTTGCTGTTTGTGACCTGAGCCAGCAGCCGCTCCGTCGTCTCCGCCAGCATGGGGCCGACGCGGCGGGCCACGTAGCGGTCGAACTCGCCAAACTCGTCGTACATGCGTGAGAGTTCGTCGGCCTCGCGCGTCTTGCGATCCGCCAGTTCCAGCAGTTCCGTCAACCGGTCATGCTCGTCACGCAGCCGCTTCAGGGCCGCTTCCGCCTCGCTGACGGCCTGCCGCGCCTGGATGCGCTCGCCGCGCGCGTGCTGCTCGGCGGCGCGGGCAGCGTGCTCCTGCGCCTGGGCCGCCTGCAGCCGGGTGATGTCAAAGCCGAGCCCGGCTTGCTCGCCCTGCAGGGCGCTCCGCTGCCCCGCCAACGCCACCAATTCAGCGTCCGCTGCTGCCTGGCACTGCTCGTACGCGGGGCGATGCGCCAGGTCATCGTCAATCCGCTCGATCAGCGTGGCCGCCCGGCGAGCCGCGGTCAGATCGTCGTTCGCTTGCCGGTGCGCGGTTGCGTCGTAGCGCACGTCGCCGATCGCCACCGCATCGGCCTGCGCCCGGTCAAGCGCCTCCCGCGCCTCGGCCAGATCCCGGTGGAACTGCGCCAGCAACCCCGCCAGGGACGACAGCCGCTCTTCCTGATCGGCAGCCGTCTGGGCCGCGACGAAGTCGTCCTGCGCGATGGGATATGTCGCTCGCGCCGCCTCCTCAGCCTTGGTGCGTTGGTGAGACGTCTCCTGCAAGCTTGCTTCGGCCCCCTCGATCTTCTCCGCGCCGTTCTGTAGCCGGCTGTCTGTCTCCACCAGGGCTTCGCGTTGGGTGCG
>JALYWD010000527.1 GCA_030852885.1 Chloroflexota bacterium
ACCTGCGGCAGTGTCACCAACAGTTGCCAGCAGCCTGTGGACTGCGGAGCCTGTACCTGCACGCCCGCCTGTGCCGACTGCTTCACCTGCCAGGACGGGCTGAATACGCCCGGCACGTGCGTCATTGATCCGGTTCAGCAGGGCGATGCGTGCGGTTCTCCGGGCCAGGTTTGCCAGGCTGATGGCGTCTGCGTCTGCGATGGAGGGAGTTGCAGCAACCCGACGCCAATCTGTGCTGGCGGCGTCTGCATTGCCTGCATGGCGCATGCCCAGTGTGGAGTGGATGCCCTGTGTGTCGATGGCGCGTGCCAGGCCTGTAATGTGACCTGCGCGGGCGGGACCTGTAGCAGCTTGACGCAGCTTCAGCCCGCGCTTGCGCTGGGCGGGACCGTCTACGTCTGCCCCGGCCGCTACACCGGCAATCTCACCCTCACGCAGAACGCAAGTCTCGTCGGCGCTGGCCAGGGCGAGGACAACACGGTCGATACCATCCTGGATGCCCTCACGAGCGGGAACGTAGTGAGGAACAACAGCAGCGTCACCGCCGCTCTTCGGCAGGTGTGGATCACTGGGGGCCGTGGAAACAACGGCGCGGGCGTGTCGAACTCTGGTGACCTGAGCCTGACCGACTGCACGATCAGCGATAACAGCAACACCTCTCAGGGGGGCGGGATATTCACCGAGGCGGGCACCCTGGAGATGATTGGCTGCGCCGTGCGCAGGAACAGCACGACTGGCGCATCGTCCGCCGGCGGCGGGCTGCTGATTCGCGGACCGGCCACGCTCACGAACTGCACCATTGGACCGAACAACACGGCCGACAACACGGGGGGCGGCATCAGACTGCAGAACAGCAGCAGTCCGCTGACCCTGAACGGCTCCACGGTCACGGGCAACAGCGCGAGCGAAGGAGGTGGCATCTTCAACAATGCGGCCCTCCTCACGCTCAATGGGGGCAGCGTCACAGACAATACGGCGATCGGCACGGAAGACATCTTCAACGCCTTTGGGAGGCTCATCGACAATGACGCAACCATCGGGGAGTGCACCGATGTTGCTGGAGGGTGCGGCTGTCCGGGAGGGACCGTCTGTCCCTGAGCGCGCCTTCCCCGCCGTCTCTACGACGCCCCACGGGCTCGGCGTTGCTGCCAGACCCGTGGGGGTGGGCCTGTCTGGCGACGACTACGCCAGGCCCGATGTCTTCACCAACGGCTACGCGTTGGCGATGCGGATATGCGTCGCGCTGCTCGCGCTCGGTGGGCTGATCGCCTGGCTGACCATCCGCAACGACGTCCTCGCGCAAGATGCGTCCTGAGGGGGCAGGCCGTTGCGGACCCCAGCGAGACGATGACGCAGCTCCATGGCCCAACGCGTTGCAGCATCTGGCTCAGTTGCGGTCGTAGATGATCTCTGCGATCGTCCCCTGCTCCTTGATGATGTTCAGGACGTCGAGGGGATCGGCCAGGGGCACATCGCTGACGTAGAGGGCGAAGATCAACTCGCGTCCGCTCTTCGCCGTCATGTATCCGGCCAGGGCCCGCACCATCGCCACCGGCCGCTGATTCATCACATCACCGTCAACCGTCGTCCCGGACTTGGCGTACCCCTTGCCAGCGACCGGGCTCGACGGCGACACGGTCTCGGTCTCGGATCCATCGACACCCAGGATCGGCAACGAGTCGAAGTAGGTCTGGAAATCCGGATGGTGCGTCATGGCCTGGAGGAGATGCGCAACCGACCGCGGGCTGAAGAGGTCGGTGTAGACATTGCCGCGCCCATCGCTGAGGGAAATCACGCCGGGATCGAGTCCCAGGTCGCGCAGAAACGGCGGAATCTGGGCGAGGCCAGCGTCGAAGCTCGTCTCGCCGGCCTTGAGGGCCAGCAGGAAGATCAGCATGTCCGCGTGCTGGTTCAGGCTGACCTTGTTGATCAGCCTGATATTCTCGGCAAATGGCGGCGACGTGAAGACGGCGACCTGGTCGTCCGCGGCATAGCTCCCGGCCGGAGGCAGCAGGTCGTCCTGATTTGGCCCGGTCGCGGCCGCCTCGACGGTTACCCCGGCCCGGCCGAGCGCCTCGATCAACAGGCTACGGGCGAACGCTGCTGGATCGGGCGCCTGGTAGGTCTGCACGGCCTGGGGCACGTTGACGGGGATGTCACCGTTCACCGCGATCACGCCCGGCGCCGGCGAGGTCACAGACAGCTGCAGCGGCTTGTCCGCAGCAACGGTCTGCACGTCGGACTGCACGTCGAAGGCCGCGGTCTCCGGGCGCCAGGTGAGCGTGGCGGGTTCCCCGACGGCTCCCGGGGTGAGGACCAGGTCGATCAGGTTGTCGTTGATCCAGATCGGGGAGAGGATGTAGTCGTCCTTGGCCATCTCCGGGAAGAGCCTGGCGTCAATGAGCACATCCCCGGCCACGTGCGTGATGCCCGCGGCAGCCACTTGCCGGGCCAGATCATCCAGCCCGGCCAGCGGATCCTCTGGCGTCAGCACCGCCATGGCCGGGAAGACGTTGGCGTAGATGTGATCCATCGGCGTGTAGGAAATGTGGCCATCTGGCGTGGTGCGCCCGCCCATGGTGGGGTCACCGCTGGCAACCAGGACCAGATCGCCCGCGAGGGCGCCATCCTCGCCGACCGTGCCAGTGCGGTAGATCGGCGTCTCGAACTGGTAATGCGCGCCGTAGGCGTCGAGGGCCGTCGCCGTAGGGTAGAGCTTGGTCGTCGAGGCAGCGAGAAAGCGCTCATCGCCGCGCACGTCATAGATGGTCTCGCCGGTCTCCCGATCGGCAACATAGATGCCCCAGCGGGCGATCTCGTACCGTGGCGCCGTGATCATGGCGGTGATCTCGTCCGGGAGGGGCGCCGCCGGTGACGGTGTCGCCGGGATCGCGGCCTCCGGCGTTCCCGCTTGCGCCCCGGCCAGGCGAGGGGCAGCCAGCGCGGCTACTGCGCCACCCAAACGCGCCACGACGGTGCGGCGGGAAGCAAAACCGCCCGCGGGCGAGGATACAGGCTTCATCGTAATTCCTTCGTATACGGCGCCGCCCTGCGAGCAGCTGCGAGTGATGACTCTACTCTACAGGGAAGCACCGCCCATGCCCCCGTAAGACCTACCGGGATTTCTACCGGGTTTCTGGGGTCATGAGATCCCCACGTCTCTCCACCCTGCGCGAGCGCCTCGGCCAATGCATGGTCACGTGGGAACGCTCGCCTGGCCGCGGAGGTACGCTCGGCCCCAGATTGACGGATGGCTCACGCACTGCGGTCATCGGACCTGGCTGTCAGATGCTGATGCCGGATTGGTCAATCGCACACCTGTGGCGTCACGAGCGCCCCCGATATGCCAAGGTCCGCAGGGAGATGCGCGCCGCGGCGCCGCAAAGAGGGCTGGAACCATGGAGGCTACGTACAACGCCGGGCGGCTCAACGGCCAGGTGGCCATCGTCACCGGGGCGGCCCAGGGTCTGGGGTTGGGGATCGTGACGCGGCTGGCCGCCGAAGGGGCGCGCGTCATCCTCGCCGACCTTAGCGAGGCGGT
>JALYWD010000532.1 GCA_030852885.1 Chloroflexota bacterium
CCGGACTTTGCGTCGCCACACGCCAACAAGTTGGCCCTGGTTGATAGCTTCGAAGCACCGGACGAGCGCACGGTCAATCTCACCCTGAGCAAGCCATTCGCGCCCTTCCTGGCAGTGGCCTGCACCCGTGGCCCGGGCCGGGCGCTGACACCGGTGCCGAAGCGCGCGGTCGAGGAACTGGGCGACGAGCAATTCGGCATCACGCCAGTCGGCTCGGGGCCGTTCATGGTGGTGCCAGAGAGCGTGAACGTCGGTTCCGGCATGACGTTGGCCGCCTTCGACGGCTGGTACGGCGGACGCCCCTATCTCGACACTATCGAGGTGCAACTGATTCCCGAGCCGTCCAGCGGGGTCAGCGCGCTGGAAGCCGGCGACGTCGATGCGATCGACCCGGCGCCCGCTACGCTCTTCGAGCAACTCAAAGGCAACCCGGACCTGACCGTGATCAATGGCCCCAGCACGAGCTGGCGCGGTGTGGTGATGAACTACGCCCGCCCGCCGTGGGACAACATCGACGCCCGCATGGCCATCTCCAAGGCGATCGACCGCCAGGCGATGGTGGATACGGCCTTCTTCGGCCTGGCCATTCCGGCGGTTGGGGCCATCGCGCCCGCCTTCGGCTGGGCCTACCTGCCACCGGACCAGGTCGATAATCCGCAGGCGTTCAACCTGGAGGAGGCCAAGGCCCTGGCGGAAAAGGCCGGGATCCTCGGCGCGAAGCCCGTGATCATCTCCTCGGAGGAGATCGGCCAACGGCCCACCGAAGTGCTGCGGACGGCATTGGTGGACCTGGGCCTCGATCCCCAGGTCGATTTCCAGCAGGCAGCGACCTTCAACGAGCGCTGGCAGTCTGGAGACTTCGACATGTTCCTGCACGGGAGCGTCGTGGACGCAGATCCGGACGATGGCCACTGGAACATCTTCTACTCGGAAGGCCCGTGGAACACCTACGGCTACAAGAGCGAAGAAGCCGACAAGCTCCTCATCGCCACGCGCGCAACATCTGATCAGGAGGAGCGCGCCAGCCTCTTCCAGGAGCTCCAGGGCGTGCTGGAGCGCGATGTGGCGGCAGCCTTCGCCTATCACCAGAACGACCTGATGGCCATGACGACGGCCGTCCAGGGATTCACCCCGATCCCTGAGCAGCGCTACTACGAAAAGGTCTGGCTGAGCAGCTAGCTCCCCCATTGAGCGCGAGCCGGGAGTTCTTCCCGGCTCGCCCTGATGCACGGTCAGGAGCACCACATGGGGCGATACGTTACGCGCCGCCTGATTCACGCGGTTTTCGTCATTTGGGGCTGTGCGACGCTCGTGTTCTTCATGCTGCGCATGATCCCGGGCGATCCAGTCATCCAGATGCTGGGCCCGGAATACACACCGGAGGCTGCTGTTGCCCTCCGCCACAAGCTGGGGCTGGATGAGCCGCTGCTCGCCCAATACGTGCGCTGGATAACCAATGTCGCGCGTGGCGACCTCGGCGGCTCGATCGCGTCCGGGGAAACCGTGGCCGACGCGATCAAGGCCGGCGTGCCGAAGACCGCGAGCCTGACCCTGGTCTCGTTCGTGATCGCGGTGAGCATTGCGCTGCCCGCCGGCATCATTGCCGCACTGCAACGCAACCGACCGGTTGACTACATCGCCAGCTTCATTGCCTTCATCGGCGTGAGCATGCCCAGTTTCTGGTTCGGCATCATCCTCATCCTGGTCTTCGCCGTCCAGCTCAAGTGGCTACCCGCCATCGGCTACGCGGAGATCGCCGACAAGGGCGTCGGCGAGTGGCTGAAGCGGCTGATCCTGCCTGGACTGGCCATCGGTGCGGGCTACGCCGCCATCCTGATGCGCTTCGTGCGAGCCGGCCTGCTGGAGGTGCTGAGCAGCGACTACGTGCGCACCGCCCGCGCCAAGGGTGTGCGCGAACGGTCCGTCATCGTGCGTCATGCGCTGCGCAACGCCCTGATCCCGGTGGTGACCGTGGCCGGCATTCAGCTTGCCCTGCTCCTGAGCGGCACGGTGGTCATCGAGACGGTCTTCTCGATTCGCGGTCTTGGCCGCATCCTGGTCGGCGCCATCTTTGACCGGGATTACCCCATCGTGCAGGGGGTGATTCTGCTGGTCTCGGTGGTGTTCGTGCTCGCCAACCTGGTCGTGGACGTGCTGTACACGTTCCTCGATCCCCGGATTCGCTATGAGTAACTCCGGCGCCGCCATTGCAGCGGCAGACATCTCGGTCCTCAATGCCAGCAGTGCGTCGCCATCGTCCCGGGGCCGCGTGCTGCAAAGGCTGCTCCGTGAGCGCAAGGTGGCCATCGGCCTGATCCTGCTGGCCATCCTGGCGTTCATTGCCGTCTTCGGCTCCTGGCTGGCGCCCTATCACCCGGACGCCGATGACTTCGGCCTCCTGGAGCCGCCCAGCCTGCAGCACCCCATGGGTACGGACTCCTTCGGGCGTGATCTGCTCAGCCGCCTGCTTGTGGGTACGCGCGTCTCGTTCTCCGTCGGGTTCCTGGCCGCCGCCGTCGCGCTGGTGGTGGGGGGGCTCCTGGGGCTGGTCGCCGGGTACTACGGCCGATGGGTGGACACCATCATTTCACGCGGCGTGGACTTACTGTGGGCGTTTCCGGTCATCATCCTGGCGGTGGCGCTGGTCGCCATCTTCGGGGCTGGCTTCCGGAACGTCGTGATCGCCATCGCGGTCGCGTACTTCGACGACTTCGCCCGGATCGTGCGCGGCGAAACGCTCAGCATTCGTGAGTCAGACTTCACCATGGCGGCGCGGGCGCTCGGCGCGCGCGACCGCGAGATCATGTTCCGCCATATCGTGCCGAACCTGATTGCCCCGCTCACCGTGCAACTGACGTTCGCCGTCGGCCTCGGGATCCTCACCGAGTCGTCGCTGACCTTCCTCGGACTGGGCATGAATCCGTCCACACCCACCTGGGGCCTGGCGCTGAACGAGGGCCGTGACTTCATCAAGCAGGCCTGGTGGATCAGTGTCTTCCCCGGCCTCGCCATCGTCACGACCGTCATGGCCCTCAACCTGTTCGGCGATGGCCTGCGCGACGCCATGGACGTGCGCGGCGTGAGTGATACGTAAGCCTGTGGTAACTCCTCCGTGCGTCGTGATCAGTAGTCACCAGCCCCGTTGATCTGTCGAGCGAGGTTTGGGAGCGGGAACCGGAAGGCCAGCATCGCGCCGCGCAGTCAACCACGTGATGATCGCGTCCTCGCCTTGCACGGCTGCCTCGGCAATCGTGCTTCCGTGAGTCACCACTCCCGGCGCATCCGGGAAACAGACGATGAAAGCGTCGTCTTCATCAGACCAAACGATTTCCATCATGTAGCGCCGTGCTTCTGCCAATTCTTCCGGGGTAACGTCAGATTTCAGTGTGGTCGCCATTGCTACCTCCGAATTGATGAACAAGTGAGTAGATGCAGTCACCGGTTACTGACCGCAAATAGTAGTCGCGCCTTTCACGACCGTTCACGCTTGCCCAGAGCTTCACGAATCGCTCGGAGAACGTCGCGCTCCTGATAGCTCTTCGCATCGTCTCCGTCCTTACCCGCGAGGATAACCGCCACGTCTGGAACACCCGGGTACTGCCACATTGCGTGAGAACCCTTGCCACGACCCGGTAGTTCGAGAAATCCCGCGGATCGGAGATCAGCCTTGAGTTGCCGGATTTTCCTCGGCATGATTCCTCGCTCCCGTCACCAATCCTGAACTACCATCGTGCAGATCAATACATCACTCTCGCGCATGGCGAGTCTCCTGCACCAGCACGGCCAGCGTTACCACCGCGAGCCAGCCGGCGATGGAAAGCACCCACGCGCCACCCGAAAGTCCGACGGCGGCGGCCACCAGGCCCACGGCAATCGGTCCCATCACGCCGCCGACATCGCCAACCAGGCGCCAGATGCCGAGAAATTCGCCCGTGGCGCCGGGAGGCGCCAGGTCTGCGCCCAGCGTCATCATGAGGCCGGAACCCAGGCCGTTGCCGAGCCCGATCAGCATCGCCACCAGGCTCAGCGTCAGGAAATCGTGGCTGAAGGGAATCAGCGCCATGCCCAGCGCCATGAGCGAGAAGCTGGGTACGGCCGCAACCTTGCGGCCAAAGCGGTCCATGATCCAGCCGGCCGGAATGAACATGGAGACATCGATAATCGCGCCCAGGGTCACGATCGTGCCGATCTGCCCCGCATCGAGACCCAGTTGCTGGCCCCAGAGCGGGATGATGAGAAAGCGCCCGGCGCGGATCATCTGCCCCAGGGTCTGGGCGACCGCGGCGGCAGACATCTCCTGCCAGTGCCGGCGCAGCGCGTGCCACACCACGCGCCAGCGCGTTGCCGCCGAGGTGGCCACCCCTGGCCCACCGACCTCTTTCAGGAGCGCTGCCGAGAGAATCAGCGCCAGAAAGGAGAGCGCGGCCGAGACCGCGAAGGTGACATTGATCCCGGCGAAATCGGTCAGGAAGCCGCCGATGGCCGGGCCGGCGAAGATGCCCAGGCGGTTGATGCCGCCAAACATGGAGAGCGCCTGCCCGCGCTGGGCAGGCGGAATGGCCTCGGCGATGTACGCGTGGCGAGAGAGTGCCCAGAGCGCGGTGCCAATCCCTGCCACAAACCGCAGGATCACCAGCCAGTTGAACTGATCGCTCCAGACCAGCGCCAGCGTGCCAAACGCCACCAGGCCTGACCCGGCAATCATGGCCGGGCGGAGGCCGACGCGGCCCAGGACAGCGCCCGCCGGCAAGTCGGTAACCAACGTACCGATGGCAGCAGCGCTGGTGGCAAAGCCAACCAGGCCGTACCCCACACCAAAACTGGCAGCGTAGAGTGGCAGGACCGCGACGAGCAGTCCCGCCCCAAAAGCCAGCAACAGTGTCGGAACGTAGACCGCGACGACGAGTGGTGACCGCAGGATGGCGAGATTGGAACTCGTTGGTGGTCTCCTCCCCGGGGCGCGGCACAGTTGCGAGATGGTAAACGGAGATGCGCATTCGCGCCCTCGTGTCATGCTGGTACGACGAGCAGGCATCTTCCCAAAAGCGAACACCTGTGCTATACGTACAGAGTCGCGCGCGAAGTCGGCGACAATGAGACACAGGCTCGCTACGACGGAGGGCGTCCGCGGCGCATGTGCAGAAACATCAAACCCTTGTTCAACTTCTCGCCTCCCGCGACGGAGGATGAGGTGCGTGCGGCTGCCTTGCAATACGTACGCAAGGTGAGTGGCTTCACCAAACCCTCGCAGGCCAACGAGGCGGCGTTCATCGCTGCCGTGGACGAGATCGCGGCGGTTACCGCGACTTTGCTCAAGGAACTGGAAACCTCGTCGGTCCCGAAATCTCGTGAGATCGAAGCAGCCAGGGCCAAAGCCCGCTCACTGCAGCGCTTCGGTAGCCAGCAACCAGCAGAAAGGCAGGTTTCCTGATGCTCGCCACCGACGTGTCAGCGGGAATGCGGCCGTCTGGAGGTCTGGAACACGACCGCACCGTCACACCGATGCTGAACGCCGCGGAGATCGAGCAAATCATCAGCGATCTCTACGAGACCGAATCACGGCGTGTCTTCGCGACGTTGGTCCGCCTGCTGGGTGACTTCGATCTCGCGGAAGACGCCGTCCACGATGCCTTTACTGCCGCGTTGCGCCAGTGGCCACAGGACGGGGTACCCGCCAATCCGCGTGCCTGGCTCGTGTCCACTGGCCGCTTCAAGGCAATCGATGGGATTCGTCGCCGCGCACGTTTCAACGCCTCGCTGGCGACACTTGCCGCCGACCTTGACACCCAGACCGTGGACGCCGAAGAGGAGAACGACGAAGACCTCCAGGATGACCGCCTGCGCCTGATATTCACCTGCTGCAACCCGGCCCTGAACCCTGAGGCACGCGTAGCGCTCACATTGCGCGAGGTCTGTGGCCTCACCACGGAGGAAATTGCACGGGCATTCCTGGTGACCCCAACCACGCTGGCCCAGCGAATTGTCCGCGCCAAGGCCAAGATCCGCGACGCCGGTATCCCCTACCAGGTGCCGTCCCTCGCGGAACTTCCTGATCGCCTGGATCCCGTTCTCCACGTCATCTACCTGGTGTTCAATGAGGGATATGCCGCGTCGGCCGGCGATTCACTCACCCGGGCGGATCTCTCCGGCGAGGCCATTCGCCTCGCCCGGCTCCTCCTGACCCTGCTGCCCGAGCCAGAAGTCCAGGGACTGCTGGCCCTGATGCTGCTGCACGAGTCGCGCCGCGCGACACGAGCCACCCCGAACGGCGACATCATCCTGCTCCAGGACCAGGATCGGTCTCGCTGGGACGCGGCGCTCATTCGCGAGGGTGTGGCGCTGGTAGAGCAATCGCTGGGGTCGGGCCGCGCCGGTCCATACACCCTACAGGCAGCCATTTCCGCCGTGCACGCCGAGTCGCCGTCCGCCGCGGAGACCGACTGGGCACAAATCGTGGGGATCTACGATCTCCTGGTGCAGATGGTCCCCTCGCCGGTGGTGGAACTCAACCGCGCCGTCGCCCTGGCGATGCGGGATGGACCCGCCGCCGGTTTGGCCACGATTGACGCGATCCTGGAACGGGGCGACCTCAAGGACTACCACCTGGCCCATTCTGCTCGCGCGGAGTTCAGCCGCCGGCTCGGTGACACTGGCGCAGCTCGCGAGTCGTATCAAACCGCGCTGTCATTGGTCAAGCAGGAGCCGGAGCGGCGCTTCCTGACCGCCCGGCTTGCCGAACTCGAATAGCGACGCAATGTCGCATCGCTCCCGCACGGTCCTGACAGGTAACGGCGACCGGGAATCGAGCCGCCCTCATCCGCCACGACGGCAGGCGCCGCGTTCTGAGCAACGGTTGTCGATTGAACGCTTCGTGCATCGACCAAGTATCAGAAGCGCAGTCAGGCGCACGTCGAACGCGGAGGAAAAGGCACATGCGCAAGATCGTCTCAGGGTTGTTCATCTCGCTGGATGGCGTCGTGGAATCCCCGGATCAGTGGCACTTCCCGTACTTCAATGACGAAATGGGTGAAGCAGTAGGCTCGCTCGTTTCCGAAGCTGACGCCATGCTCCTTGGGCGGAAGACGTTCGAGGAGTTCGCCTCTTTCTGGCCTGCGCAGGGCGACGAGGATTTCGGGGGCTTCATCAACAACGTCCAGAAGTACGTGGTTTCCAACACGCTCACCAACCCTG